>CAWUIK010000016.1:0-39361 GCA_963922585.1 uncultured Flavobacteriales bacterium
TTAGATATGTTTCAGATACTTTTGCTACTACTTTTCTATCGTCTTCTCCAACCAACATAATGATAGGAGTTGTAGGACCAGCTAACTGTCCTTTTACTAAATAAACGGTTTCTACAATACCCGAAAAAGGTGCTTTAACACTAAACTTACTTCCCTGAACCTGTAAAGAATTCAAAGCCTTTTCTAAAGTGGTTACTTGCCCTTTTGCTTGTTCCAATTGAATGATATTTCCCAACCCTTGATCATACAATTTTTGTTGTTTATCTCTCATGATAATTGCAACATCCAATTGTGCTTGTAACTCTTCTTTGCTGCTTGAAATATTTCTACTATCGAAAGTTGCGATTACTGTGCCCGCTGATATTCTATCCCCTTCCTTAACATTCAAAGAAGTAATAATCCCTCCTACTTCAGGTACAACCATAGCCATATTATCAGTTTCTATAACTCCTTGTATTTTGATAAAATGCTCAAACTTTTCTTGAGAAATTTTTACCACTGTTACATCAGCATAATCAATAATTTCATCCTCTGAAAGTTCTTTTATAAGTTCATTAACTTCATTAAGTCTGGTCGTAGAAGTTGTAATGGTTGTTTCTAATTCGGCCTTTTCAGTTTTTAGCGCCTCTAATTCATCTGTTTGACAAGATATCATCAATAAAGATGCGCTTAACAATATTATCACTTTTTTCATATATGTATTTAAATCTTTTATTATTGTGCTAATTTCTCTAGTTGTAATTTTGCTTTAATTAATTCGAATAAAGCATTGGTATAATTAGTTTGTTCGGTAATCAATTGGTTTTGTGCTTGGGTTAATTCAATGCTCGTTACTGTTCCTTCTTTGTATAGAATTTGTGTGTCGTCCAATACTTTCTGTGCATAATCTTGAGATTTTACCTGCAAATTCAATTTGTCTTGTGCAATTTTATAGTTCATTGTAGCTTGATAAACCTGCATTTTGAATCCTTCGCTAAATTGATTGATAGAATTTTCAGTTTTTTCTACCTCAATGCTGGCTTGTTTTACTTGAGCCATTTTTTGTCCACTGCTGAAAATTGGAATGTTAAGACTTAATCCCCAAAGTGTGGTTGGATACCATTCTTTATCCCCATCAAAAAAGTCAAAATCATTTCTCAATGCTTGTCTTTGATAATTGAAAAATGCCGCTAAAGTGGGAAGGTAGTTGGCTTTTGTATTTTTAAGACTCAGATTATTCAATTCCAATTGCGAATTTAAAATTTGATAATCGATATTAGACTCCACAGCAATGGCACCCGATTCTGAAAATGCCACATCTGAAAGTGAGCCTTCTACCGAAATTTCTTGTTCTTGTGGATATCCCATTTGAAATTTCAAAAAACTCAACGCCAAAGCCTCTTGATTGGCTAAGGTATTGATTCCATTTTCGATTTGCAAAACACTCAATTCTAATTGATATGCATTGGTTCTTATCATTACTTCTTCTTTAACTAAAGTATTGGTCAAATCCAACAATTCTTTCATTTTAACCAATGTACTTTCCAACGTTTTTTTATTCTCTTTAAGAATCAAAACGGTGTAAAAAGCATCAGAAACATTAAACTTAATATCTATTTCTTTCTTTTCGGTGAGTTGGTTATAAATCTGAGACGAAGCTTTTACTGCTTGCAAACCAACAAAATAATTTCCACTAAAAATAAGTTGTGAAACAGTCACTCCTCCCGTTACATTGAAATTGGTCCCAAACTGAAGCCCAATTAATTCACCTTCTGGTGCCATTGGATTGAAGGCATTGGCTGGTAAAACTTGTGTAGGAATATCGATAAAATTCTGAAATGTACCTTCAGCATTCACTTGTGGAAGACCTTGCGCTGTGGTTTCCCAAATTTTGGCTTCCATAATTTTCAGATCCAACTTTGCATTGAAAATTTCTTTGTTATTAGACAATGTATAGTTTTGTGCTTTTTCTAAGGTAAATGATTCCTGTCCATAATGAAAAGAAGCGATGATTAAAAAGCATGTAAGTGATATAAATTTCATGGTTTTTGGTTATATATTAAGTGATAGTTTTGAAATTATTTTTTGTAGGTATGCTACACCTTTTTCGGAAGCGATGCCTCTAATGTGATAGCGAATCATTTCTATGTGAATTTGCGAAAAAGTAAGTTCTTGACCTGGCACGATTTCTCTGTTCCAAATTACGTCCATTTTGGCAATATACAATTCGGCAATGATATGCGGATTTATGTTGGATCTGTACAATCCTTCTTCGATGCCTCTTACCAAATTATTGTAAACACATTGACGTATGAATTGATTTTTGTGATTGCTAAATATCTCGAAAGATTCTGGATAGTACTTTTGAAGATCGAAAATAACAGAAGGATTCATATTTTTGAGTTTTTCGTTGGCAAACTCACTAATTTTTATCATTTCGTCTATGGCATTCTCTGAAGTTTCACAAAAGCTACATACGACATGGCTTTCTCCTTCGGTTTGAGCAATGGTAACGGACTTTACAACATCATTTTTATCTTTGAAGTATTTGTAAAGCGTTTTTTTGGAAACGGAAAGATGCTTCGCGATATCGTCCATATTCACACTACGCACACCATAGGTAATCAATATCTCACCTATTTTTTGAATTAATTCTTTTTTGTACTCATTTTCCATAACGAGGACAAAAGTATATCAAAAAGGAATACAACGGAAACGTTTTTGAATGTTTTTTGTTTCCAATGTGAATGTTTGTTGTAAGAAGTTGTTATTCTGTATTTTAAATGAGGTAATAAATGAATATAAAAATTACTAGAGCCTTTCTTATGTTTAAGTCTATTAACAAATAATAATGTCCTGTTTCTTTTAATTCAAATCTACCTCTTATGAGTGGTCTTGCAATATTTGAGTGAAAAAATCTTTTTTCAGCAAGAAATCCTTTATCTGTAATAAACCCTTCCAAAACTTTATTTCCGTGTCCTATGGTTTTACTTAATTCATCAAAAAAAACATTCGGATTAGCAATTTTAATATGCTTTACATTGAATGGCGGGTAAATTTTCATTTTTTTTTTCGAATATAATAAAAGGGTTTAACACATATTAAACTTTCGTAAATTTAAAAAAATAATTGGAATTTTGATTTTTGATTTGCTCATTTTTAAGTTGTGATAAGTAAGAGAAGGGGAAAATTGTTTATTCGAAAAACCAAATTCCTAAATAAACCTCTTCTGGTTCTATTAAAATTAAATTCTCCATAATTGCTTTATATAAAAAGCATTTATAATAAAAAACTGTTAAGTACAGAAAGCAATTTTGGTATTTTTGTTTTCGCTTTTATAATCTCATTAAAAATATTTTATCAAAAAAAAAAACAGACAGTCTCGATACATCTTTCTTTTTTGTAATCGGTTTTGTCAAAATCAATACAAAAAGATACGAAAGTCACTCGACCTTACCATATTTCAATATTTGAAAAAACTTTATTCAAATTTAACCACGAATGCACGAATATCATTTGATTCGTAAAATTGATAATTCTTTAATCAAAGTAAAAAACAATTAGTTTAAAATCCTTGAAGTCCCCAAAAAAAACATCTAGCAAGTCTTTTGTATATTCGTGGCTAAAAAAACTGTAGAATGAGGATATTTATACCATAACACCTAAATATGAATTCTTAAATTTTCTCTATCGAATAAGTGTTACGTGACCAGTAAGTTCGATGAAATCTCTATTGTATTTGTCTCTGGCTTTTAATTTCCAAAGATACACATCTTGAACACATGATTCACTCAAGTATGTACCATCCCAACTTCCATATAGGTTATCTGTTTGATAGATTAATGCTCCCCATCTGTCAAAAATCATAAATTGATATTCTGTATCATCTAAGCCATAAACACTTGGAGCAAATACGTCATTTTTACCATCATTATCAGGTGTGAAAGCATTAGGCACATACAAATTACTATAACCTTGTATGAAAATTGTTTTGCACGTATCGTGAACACATCCATACATCGAAACTACGTCCAAACAAATTTCATAAGTTCCTGAATCAAGATCAGAGAAAGTGTAAGTCACATCTGTTTCTGTAGAAGTTTCAAGATTTGCAATATTCCATTCGTAAGTTTGAGCAATAAGACTTGTATTGGTAAAATCAATTTCTGTTCTGTAAATATCCGTTAAATAAGTGCTTGGCTCAAAATTAGCTACAGGAGTTGGATAAATAGTGAAGAAGTCTGCTATGTTTTCAGTAGTGCTACATCCAAAGTTTGAAATTGCAGTCAATTGCAAATCATGACTTTCATTAATTAGAGAATTATTGATAAAACAAAACTGTGGGTTGATATCTATAGATGATTGACCATCTGAATTTTCCCAAATAAATGAATCTAAACTTCCTGAAATTATTGTTGAATTATTGACTACATCTGCACACCATTCTGTACATCCATCTGGATTAGGACTAGAAAAATCCAATTCTGGATTAGGGTTTATAGTAGTAGAAAGTGTAGTATCATTAGTACAGCCTCTATTAGTTGTTACCGCCAATGAAATTGGGTAAGTACCTGGCGCGTTGTAAAGATAAGTTGGATTTTGACCATTAAAAGGTACACCAGGATTTAGCGTCCAATTCCAAGAAATGATATTATTATTGGTATTGGCATTACTAACAGTAGATAATTCGTTAAATGTAGAAACTGTTCCATCACATACATCAGGAACTATAAAATATGCAGATGGAGTAGGATATACTTCTATATTGTGATTAATTATCGCAGGGCAACCGTTGTTTGAAGTTATTGTAAGGCTTACATTGTATATACCTTCTGCTACGTAAATTTCTGAAGGATCTTCTTGAATAGATGTGTTTCCATTAGCAAAATCCCAATCAAAATTGGATATGTTTCCTGTATTTACAAACGATGTATTAGTAAAATTAACTGCATCATGCTCACAAGCATTGACCCATGTAAAATTAGGAACTGGAATTTCAAATACTTCCACTTGGTGCGTTGCAGTGTCTTTACAATTGAATTCTGTAGTAATTATCATAACGGGATTATAAAATCCATAAGAACCGTAAGAATGATTTACAGAAGTCCCCAAATCGTCAACAATAGTATTTCCATCATAGTCCCATTGTGTTGTCATAATATTTGTACCTAGTCCATCAGAATTACTTGTAAGAGGAATTGGTGTTCCGAGACATTCATCCGAGAAAGTGAAATCTGCTATTGGTTTAGGATATACTGTAACGGGATTTGTAACACTATGTTCACATCCAAAATTAGAGGTTACTGTTAAAGTAGCATTGTAGGTATTAGCAACGGAGTAATTGTAACCTGGATTTGCCAATACACTTGTACCTGCTCCATCTCCAAAATCCCAAGCATAATCTACAATATTACCAGTAATAATATTAGACTGATTAGTAAATTGAGTTGTTTCGTAATCACAAGCTGAAGAACTTAAAAAATTTGCAACTGGATTTGGATGAACTACAGCATCAATAGTAATTGAATCTACACAACCTAAATCTGAAGTAACTTCTAACTTGATTGGGAAAGTGCCTGGGTTAGCAAAGGTAAAAGAAGGATTTTGAACATTAGCATCATACAATTGATCATTATTGAAATCCCAGTTATAGCTCACTATATTGCCGCCAACTATTGTGCTCAAATCTGTAAAAACTGTTGCATCATTATGACACTCAAAAGAACTTGTGAAATTTGCAATTGGTTCTGGATTCGCTTGTACTTGTTGTGTAGAAGAATGTACACAACCATTTACTGAAGTGACTGTCAAAGTTATGTCGTAAGGCCCCATTCCAGCATAGATGTAATCTATAATGTCTTCTGTTGTTTGAATAGCAGAAGCATCACCAAGATCCCAATCCCATTGAGTGATTGCAGATGAAATATTGGTTGAATTATCATTAAAATCTATACCATACCCTATACAATAATCTGTAAAGGAAAAATCTGACACTGGTGTTGAAAATATTTCAATGTCTTGTTGGCTATTATTGATACATCCTTGATCGCTTGTTACTGTAAGAAGAACAGTATATGTTCCGTGATTAGTATAAGTGTAATTTGTATTTTCCAATGTGCTATTTCCAATACCATCGCCAAAATCCCAAGCGTAATTATTAATTACTCCAGTAGCAACATTTGAAGTACTACTAAAGGTAGCTGCAAAATTTTCACATGCTTCAACAAAAGTAAAACTTGATACTGGCACTGGGTTTACAACAACAGGATTAGATACAGTAGCTACACATCCTGCATTGGATGTAGCAGTTAAGGTAGCATTGTAAGTTCCGTATTGAGGATATCCATGAGTAGGATTGATGTTGGTGTTGTCGGTAGAGCCATTAGTAGTGAAATCCCATTCCCATCCTGTGATAGTTCCGGTAGGGATTAAAGAAGTATTGGTGAAATTAGTAACAGTACCTTCACAAATGGGAACCGTTGTAAAACTTGGAACAGGAAGTGGATCTGGAGAAACAACTACTACAATATCATCTGTACAAACACCATTTGTAACAGTAAGAGTTACATTGTAAGGTCCAGTTCCAGGAAATTGATGGTTGGGAGGATTTTGGCCATTGTGATTTGGAGATCCATCACCAAAATTCCAAATCCAAGAATTTATAGGCGGTGTTGAATTGGTAGAAGATTCAGTAAAAACACCAGCCACATCTTCACAAAATGGAGCATAAGTAAAATTTGCTATGGGAGAACCTAAAGCGGTGTAAGAAAAAATTGTTGTTAATCCATCATAAGAAACGGTAATGTTTGCTACTATTTGATTGACTCCAATAGGAGTTGTAAAGGCAGGAATATCACCAGTTCCATTTGCTGGAAGTCCAATTGCTGGATTATCATTTGTCCAAGAATATACAACACCTTGAGGAGGAAAATTAACCGCTGCAAAAGGAGTTCCACTACATACTACTTGGTCATCTACTGTTATAGGATTTAAAGGACAAGGTAATGTTATTATCCCTGTAGTAGAAGGAAACATACCACCACAATCTTCTGTAAACACAGTATTACCTGCTTGAACTACCAACTCAATATTTACACCACATGGTACAGAAGGAAAACTATATTGAACCCAATCATTATAAGTATTAGCACTACCAGCACAACTACCAAAAGGTGTAATGGCTGAAGCACATCCTGGTAAACTACCAATTGGAACATTTATGTAACTTCCTTGAGGAGAACCTGTAGTGGTTGTTGTGACACCATTTTCAATAAAACTTATCGTCATGGTAGTGGAATTTGGATCTTCAGTTCCGTGCCAATGCTCAACAAACAATTGCAAATTCCCATTAGCATCCATACAATAGGCCACCTGAACAGAGTGCGCATTTACTTCTTTCCAATTTGAAGAAGTAACAATAATTAAAAGAAGAAGAAATATGTGCAATATTCTTTTCATAGTGTAGGTGTGTTTAATTTCAAAACGATTTCAAAAACTAAAGGTTGCCATCAAAGTTTAATTATTTTAAAATTGTTAATTACTTTTTTGTTATTAATTTCTAAAACATAAATTCCTGAAGGTAAAAAAGAAATATCCAATCTCTCGAAAACACTTGTAAACACTTTATTTACAATGATTTCTCCATTAATATTTAGTAATGAAATTTGAACATCTTCATTTTCCTTAAACTCAAGAAATATTTCTGAAAAAGTGGGATTAGGGAAAATAGTTACTTCAATTTGATTTACTTCATCAATACTTGCATTGAAAAAAGGAAAGCAATTGGTAGTATCTTGACATGCAGAGGTAGAAACTACAACTGCATAATTTCCATTGCTGTTGGGTATAAATGTTTGATTTACTGCTCCAATCTCAGACTGAAAACCATCCTCACAATCAAGCCATTGATATGAAATTGCATTATTTTCTTGAGATTCAAAACCTGAGCCAGTATTTACAACATTTAAATTGATATCTTCAATTGTTAGTTTTAATCTTACAATACTATCACAACCAAAGATAGAAATATAATTTTCTGTATATTCTCCAGATGTTGTGTAAACATTTCCCAAAGGAGAAACATAGGGACCACAGTTTACTAATGTAAATAATTCATCATAGATAGGATTTACCTGTAAATTTAGATTAATGATACTATCACAACCGAAAACTGATGTTAGAGTATCTAAATAATTTCCACTGGAAGCAAAAACATTTCCTGAAGAACTAATATAGTTTCCACAACTTTGAATATTAACTGTTGTTTGTGTACTCCCTAAAACAAATAAATTGATTGAGACAATACTGTCGCATCCAAATTGACTGATTAATGTATCTTTATATAGACCTGTTTGGGTATAAATATTTCCAGAGGGAGAATTATAAACATCACAAACTACAGGGCTTATGCTACTAAAAACTGCTTGATGAATGGTTAAATCAATAGCAATGATACTATCACCCCCTAGCGCATTGATTAATGTATCTACGTAATTACCTGTATTAACAAAAGTTTTTCCACTTGGGGAAATATATTCATAACACTCTTCTTCTGAGACGCTATTAAAGGTGGTTCCGGGAAGTGTCAATAAAATATTAGTGATACTATCACATCCAACAGCATTAGGAATGGTATCGAAATAATTTCCAGGTGAATTATAAATTTGACCACTAGGTCCGATATAAGTTCCTGTAGAAACCTGAAAATCAGTATTAAAAGTGCTGTTGATTATGGTTAAATCTATATTGATAATACTATCACATCCGATACTGTTTACTAAAGTATCTGAATAAATACCTGAAATATTATAGACTTTTCCACTTGGTGAAACGAGAGTGTCACAAATTGTGGTGGCAAAACTACTGAATGTGGGTTGTAAAATCGTTAAATCTATTTCAAAAATACTGTCACACCCATTAATTGTTGATACAGTATCTAAGTAAATTCCTGAAGAACTATATACTGCACCACTGGGTGTTTGATATGATTCACAAGAGGATTCACTCATAATTTGATAGAAAGACGGGAATATGGTTAATTCTGTTGAAATAACAGAATCACATCCAAAAACATTTGAAATAGTATCAAGATAATTTCCGTTTGAAAAATAGTAATTTCCAGAAGGAGATAAAAAAGAATCACAAACTGCAATACTTGTAAAAGAAGATGAACTAAAATTCAAAGAAAGATTAGTAGTGATGACACTATCACACGTAAAAGCATTAAGAATAGTATCAAAATATATACCTGATGAAGTAAGGATATTTCCGGATGGAGAAACTAAACTATCACAAGCTTGAATACTTACAGTGTTTGAACTTGGTAGAAAAACATCCAAATTAATTTCAATAATACTATCACAACCTGCAACATTGGAAACAGTATCCAAATAGACGCCTGAATTCGAAATAACCTTTCCACTCGGTGAAGTATAATCACCACAAGATGCTATGTTAATTGAAGAAGAAGTTGAGTTTAGTATCGTAACATTAACAAATACAGTAGTATCGCATCCATTAGGTACAAAAATATCATAAGAATAACTTCCATTTACAAAATATGAATTACCATCAGGTAAAGTAGCACTATCACAAGCCGTCATAAACTCAACTCTTTGATTGATACAACAGGCTATTTCCATCCAATAATGAAAATCTTGACAACAAAATGTATTAAATCCAGATGCATTACTAGGTATTGGGCTTCCAAAAGCCATAGGCATTTCATAGACCGTTTGTGTAGTAGTTGCAGTTCCATAAGTATGACCATTACCAGAACCTGAATTATCATAAATGGCCATTAACCAGTAATCTCCGGGTGTAATATAAGTTGGAGTAACTGGCAATAAAACTTGCCCATTAATTACAGTACCAACTGCACTTTCAGCAAACAATTGATCAGGAACACCTCCATTATCGGTATAAAGTACCATTTTCACTTGCGCACCTGTTCCCAAACCTTCCAAAGCAAGATGGTTGAGAGTTCCTGTGCTTGTAACAGTGTACTTAACACCTTTGAGTAAATCAGGGCTCAAATTAGCAGGCAATGTATATCCAGGTGTTAAATTACCTGCATCACAATCTCCATGGGCTTTTGCATTGAAAAAAATTAGTAAAAAAAATATAGAGGTAAGTATTTTATGCATTAAAGTGGGTTTATAAATAATCACCTTCAAAAGTAAAAATGATTTTTGACATTTACAAAACATTAAGTTTAATTTTCAATTAAACTATTTAGATTCATAAATTTAAAACTAAAATACCTTTTAAAAGAAGTAATAAGTGATTATCTATTTTTCTGACATGAAATCTTACTTATGTATTGACCTATGTCAATTAGATTGATTTGAAATCAATCCATTTCCACAACAAAAAGTCCTCTTATTTGATTTTCGGTATAACCTGTAGCCAAATCGCTGGGATACAAAGTTTGGATTTTAGAAAGCGTAATGCTCTCAATTTGAGTTTGAGTGTTTCCGTGACATTGAAGACACATTCCATTTGTTAGGATGGGATAATACCCTACTTTTTTACCATTTACGATTTGTAATTTTGGTTTTACCTCATCACCCTTTGAAAGTAATTCTTTCACCTCTTCAATAAATGTAGCTTCCATATCATTGGCTAAGTTATTAGGATTTCTTGGTTTATCAGAAACTCTTTTTACTTTTGTATTAAGTGCTACAGCCATACTATCAGTAATAGGAATTGCTTCAATATGGCAGAATTCTACAGCACCTTGTGCTCCACTTTTTTCAATTGCAGCAAAAAGTTTTTTTCCAAGTGCAGATTTTGTGTTTAATGCTATTTCCTTTCCGACTTCAAGATAATTTGTAGTGTCATGTGGCTGGTCAGAAAGTTCATCAAAATTAGCTTCCATGTCTGCGTAAAATAAATATTTGGCGATTAACTTCAAATCTGCTTCATTGAAAACAGATTTAGGCATCAATCCAAATTTGTTTTTTGCTCCTGGCATTCTTACATTTTCTTCGTTGGGATTTAAAGCAAAAAGGCTTATTGCCTCTACAAATTTTTGTTCTGTATCAAACTCATCTATGTAATGATCTTTTACTTTGAACATTGGAGGTGCCAATCTTGCTCCCTGATAAGGCGTGTGACAACTGTAACAGTTTTTTTCTAAAAGGTGCACTGCTTTTTCTTTCTCTTGCAAGGTGATTTTGGGTGTTAATTCTTCTGTTTCATCAGTTGTTTTGTTTTCTGAGCATGAAAGCAAAACAACTGAGATTAAAGGAAAAAGCGTTGCTATTCGAATAAAGTTTGTCATGATGATTGTTTTTCATGTAAAAGTATATATCACACTAAAATCTGTGAGTAACAATAGTTACAGAGAAGTAAATAATAATAGATGTAATCTCAAATTCTCTACGTTTTCGAATCAATAATAATAGTCACAGGACCATCATTGACTAAGGAAACTTTCATGTCAGCTCCGAAAACTCCTGTTTGGGCTTTATCTTTTCCAATAGCCTTTTGGAAAGATGAGATACATTTTTCATATAATGGAATCGCTAAATCGGGCTTTGCTGCATTTATAAAACTTGGTCTATTACCTTTTTTAGTATAGGCATACAAAGTAAATTGAGAAATCAAAAGCACTTCACCGCTAACGTCTAATATTGATAAATTCATTAGTCCTTTATCATCGTTGAAAATTCTCATATTGATTGCTTTTTTTACCAAGTAATCAATATCATCTTCAGCATCTCCGTGAGCAATTCCTATCAAAATCAACAAACCGCTTTTTATTGCCCCAACTAATTGGTTATTGACACTAACACTTGCACTAGAAACTCTTTGGATAACTAATTTCATTGTTAATATTATTAAGAAAAATCTCCTGTTCTATAATGCGTTGCTTCATCATCAGAGAGCATGGCTAAATAGTTTTTGAAGCGTTCTGGAGAAATCTCTTCATTTTCTACAGCTTCTTTCACTGCGCATTTAGGCTCTTCAAGATGAAGACAATTACTAAACTTACAATCAGGAAGGTATTTTCTAAATTCAACAAAGTAATGGTTGAGATCATATTTCTCAAAATCAACCAATCCAAAACCTTTTATGCCAGGAGTATCAATGATATCACCACCAAAACTTAAGGGGAACATTTCTGCAAAAGTTGTTGTATGTTTTCCTTTGAAATGCGCTTCCGAAATATCTCCCACTTTAGTTGAGAGTTTATGATCAACAGCGTTGATGATTGAAGATTTTCCAGCACCACTGTGACCAGAGAGCATAGAAGTTTTGTTTTTCATTAGTGCTTTTACCTGGTCTATACCAGTTCCTTCAACAGCAGATGTAGGAATACATTGATAGCCAATACTCGAATAAATATCCATAAAATACTCCATTTCGAATTTTTCTTCTTCTGAAAGCAAATCTATTTTATTAAAAATCAAAATCGGAGTGATATGGTATGCCTCTGCAGTAACTAAAAAACGATCTACAAAACCACTTGAAGTTCTCGGATTTGCCATAGTGACAACCAAAAAAGCATAATCAACATTTGCAGCAATAATTTGAGTTTGCTTGGATAGATTAACAGATTTTCTTACTATGTAATTTTTTCTATCATGAATTTTGGTAATAATAGCATTTTGTTCATCGCTATCTTGTTCGTAATCTACAAAATCTCCTACTGCTAAGGGATTAGTTGATTTAATTCCTTCTATTCTAAACTTTCCTTTGATTCTCGCATCAAACAAAATACCATCTTCGCCTCTTAATACAAACCAACTTCCAGTAGATCTAACAACTAATGCTTTTTTGATATCACTCATAAATTATAAACCTTCCATTTGCGCAACGATTCTTCTAACTTTTTCCAAATCGTCAATAGTGTCTACTGGAATGGTGTCGTATTGAGTAAATTCAATTTTTATAATACCTCCATTTTCAAGCCATCTATTTTGTTCCAAAGATTCAGCAACTTCAAGTTTTGACTGTTCTAAATGAGCAAACTCTTTGAGTGACTCAATTTTAAAACCATACATCCCTAAATGTTTGAAGTAGGTGTGATGTTCTAGCCATTTAGTTTTATGCACATCTCTCACATGAGGAATTACGGATCTACTAAAATAAAGCGCTTTATTATTTTTATCAAAAACTACAAAAACTTCACTTTCATTGAATAAATCAGAAATATTAGTTACAGGCATTACCAATGTTGCTAATTCAGTAGAAGGGTCTTCAAAACATTTAATCAAACTTTTTATTTGGCCAGGTTCCAACAAAGGTTCATCACCCTGAATATTAATAACAAAATGAAAATGAATAGATGTTTCTTTTTGAAAAATTTCATATGCTTCCAAACATCTATTTGTTCCTGTAGTATGATTTTCAGCAGTCATGACTACTTTTCCTCCAAAATTTACAACTGCATCAAAAATTCTTTGATCATCAGTAGCAACTACAACATTCTCTAGTACTTTAGACGCTTGTTCATAAACTCTTTGAATCATTGATTTTCCACATATATCTACTAATGGTTTACCATTTAATCTAGTAGATCCATAACGAGCAGGAATAATTCCGAGTATATTCATTTTGTAGTTTCTTTAATAAGTATCACAAAATTACATAATTTTTGCAATTTAAAATTAGATAAAAAAAGGAAAAAAACTATTTGAGATAAGTTGATAAATATTTCAACACAATTTATCGATGCTTTTTAACAATTCATTGTACAAAATATGGAAATTGATTATCAAATCGCATCTAAAGTAATTTTAACTTTGTTCAGTTAATAGGCTTTCATTAAATCAACATTATTATGGTTAAGGCACTTTTTATTACTTTAAATTTAGCAGGATTAATTATTTTACCTTTTTTGTATGTAGGTATAGTAAATGTAGAACACCAGGCTCCTTCTGAAGTTGATGCAGGTAGTTCAATTGAAGTCGAAATTACTTTGGACAAAAGTGGTGTTACTGGTCCTGCAAGATTAAAATTAGATTTTTCAGATGCCCAAGGATTGATTCCAGAAAGTATTGACAATGGCGGAGCATCTTTTTCGTACAAAGATGAAACAGGTATTTTTATTTGGACTTCAATTCAACCTCAAGAAGTTTTAGTCTTGAAATACAAAATAAAAGCAGATGATAATGCCTCTGGAGTAAAAACAATTTCAGGAACTTTTTCTTATTTAGATGAAGAAGAAAGAAAAACAATAGATATTCCATCTATAATTGTAACTGTAAGCGCTAAAGAAAGTACGGCTGCTAATAACGAAACGAATACCACAACAGAAGAAGATAATACATCTTCAAATGAAGCAACAGCAAATAATACTTCATCTAATTCTATTTTGGAAGATGTAACTTGCAATAGAGAAATCTCAAAAAGTGGTGATGATTTTATTGTGAAAATAGATATAAACAAAGGAAACAATAGCGGTTTTGCCAGAGTAAAGGAAATCGTTCCCAATGGATTTGAAGCTGAAGAAATGGAGAAATCTGGTGCTGTATTTAAATTTGTGGATAATAACGTAAAGTTTTTGTGGACTAATTTACCTGAAAACAAATCAACAATTACAATTAAATACAAACTTAAAAGAACTTCTGCTCCCGCTGGAACATATAATTTGGATGGAGAATTTTCAGGAGAATTTTTAATTGTAAATGATGTCCCAAAAACAGTAAAAATTCCAACAGGGAAATTAACCGTTGAAGGTGATGGTGAAATTCTAGTGGAAAATAATACAGATAATAATACAAATGATAATAACAATAAAATCGAGAACTCTGAAAATACAAGTAACGAAAACAAAACGAACAATGAAGTTGCTAATAATAATGAAAATACAACCACTATAGTTCAGAACAACAATACAAACATCACATATAAAGTGCAAGTTCTAGCCGCTCACAAAACAGTTTCAAACAATTACATCAAAAAGAGATACGGCTACTCAGGTTCAGTGGCGTTAGAAAACCATGAAGGTTGGGTAAAATATACCACTGGTTCTTTTGGTATATACAAAGAAGCTAGAGACAAAAGAAACTCTTTGAATTCTTTAGATTTCCCTGGTCCATTTGTAACTGCATACAATAAAGGGGAAAGAATTACCGTTCAGGAAGCGTTGATGCTTTCAAAGCAAGATTGGGTAAAATAAAAATATTATATAATATAATGTATTATTTACAGATTAAGATGATTATTTAATTAAGGCACAACTAATTAGTATGAATAAAAAATTAGGTTTAAAAGTTTTATTTCAAAATCCTTTCGCAACAATAATTGAAGGTATTAGAAATCGTGAGCAAAGTTATTACGCAAAGCAAATCAAATCTCAATATAACATTGATAAACTTCCTACAATAGACTTATTAGACTTATTTCCAGATTTGGATGAGACAATTGAGTCATATAGTTTTTTAAATGGTACATCTTTAATAACAGACCTGATATTATTGAAATCTTTAGCAAAAAAATTTGATAACTGTGCATATCTCGAAATAGGAAGTTGGAGAGGAGAAAGTTTAGTGAATGTAGCAAGTGTTTCAAATGATATTACATCTTTAACGTTATCTGAAAAAGAAATGAGAAGTTTCAATTTAGGTGAAGATTTCATAAAAGTGCACGGTGTTTTTTCTAATCATTTAGAAAATTTAATAAAAATTGAGCACGATTCTCATAAGTTTGATTTTAAATCACTTAATAAGAAATTCGATTTGGTTTTTGTGGATGGAGATCATTCATATGAAGGAGTTCTTAATGATACGAAAAAAGTTTTTCAAATTCTTAAAAATGATAAATCGATTATAGTTTGGCATGACTACGGATTTAATACTGAAGATGTTAGGCATAATACCCTTAAAGGAATTTTAGATGGAATTCCATTAGAAAAGCATAAAAACTTGTATCATGTGTCTAATACAATGTGTGCAGTATATATTGAAAATTGTGAACTTCCAATTACATATACTAAATTCCCAACTTACCCTAACAAAAAGTTTTCTTTAAACCTAAAATCAGAAAAAATATAATAACTCTTCTTTTTTATTTGAATTAAACAATCAAAATTATCTTAGTTTATTCAAATAAGAATAATTTTTGATATTGAGTTTTTTTCTCTATTGGCATAAATAGATAATTGTATTCATTTTCTATTGAGTCACTAAAACTAGATAATAGAATTAATTTATTATTGCTAATTTGATAAAGTTCATAATTTTCAAGTTTATCTAATATATAATTAAAATCATCCCTAATCATTTCATATACTTCACTTATAATTATTGGTCTAAAAGTGTTTATTTCATTTAGGGAAGCCATTAGTATTAAATGTTCGGTACACTCTGTATCAATTTTTATCAAATCTATTTGTTTGATATTGTGAATTTTCATTAATTCTTTTATAGTAATCACTTCAACAGGATAGGACTCATTTTTTTGAAGTCCGTATTGATTCTGCAAACTATTAGACCCATTTAAAGTATGAGTCAACCAAGGATATTTATTGTTATTCACTACATAAAACTCCAAAGTTTCGTTACTGTCTGAAATTGCCTTGTCTATAATATGAACTTGATCTTTTAAATTATTTAAATCTACATTCATTTTTAAATAATGTAAAGCACCTATTCCTGGTTCGATGGCAAAAACTTTTGTGTTTGAATTTAGTTTACCTGCTAATATTGCAAAAAAACCTATGTTTGATCCAATATCTAAAAATACTTTAGAATTTTTTATTAGTTCTTGAAATAGTAAAGTAAATTCATACTTTTCGGCACCGTTATAGAATAAATCTTGTGTAACCGAACAAGTTTGGTTTGTAAGTAACTGAAATTTAGTATTTGATACTTTCAAGTTTATTTTACCAGATACACTTATTAGCGGTTTTCCTATTAGTTTACCAATTGGAAATAAAATATTCCTTAGAATTATATTTATTCTTGGGTGATAGATTATTTTATAAACAAAAGTTTTCATATTTTCTTTTTTACATATAATTCAATTACTTCATTAAAACCATTTAAACGATTTTCAATTGAAAAGTTGGCAGCTATTCTTTTTCTTGCTTCTTCGGAAAGAATTTTTCTATTTTTTGAATTTAAGGCTTCTTCAATTAAACTAGACAATTCATTTATATTGTGTTGTTTTAATACAAACCCTGTTTCTCCAATAATAAAAGGAATTCCAGAAACATTAGAACCAATAGGAATACATCCGCAAAGCATTGCTTCTGCTAGCGCATTAGGAAATCCTTCCATTATAGAAAGTTGAAAATAAAATTCATGAGTGTTCAAAATTTTAATTATTTCTTCTTGAGTCATGAATTTCAATAAGGTTATATTTTTTGGTAAATCAATACTTTTAATTCCATCCCATCCTATAAATGTAAATGATAAATCAGGTCTTAATCTAGCTAATTCTATGATTAAATCAAATCCCTTTCGCTTGAAGGCGTATTTATCACTTAAATTGCCAATGGTAATAAATGTATTGGATATTCTAACGGAACCTTCAATCAATCTAAATTTTTCTGAATCGTAACCATAATATAAAGCAGTGAAAGGAATTTTTTTTGTTTTAGGTTTGAAATAACTATATCCTTGTGCCGGCATTCCTCCTTTGTAGTAGTCATATTTTTGGTAAACTAAACTTTCATGAACTGGTAAAATATGTTTTGCTAATTGAAGCGAATAACCAGTAAAAAAGCCTAAAAGTTTTTTTGTGAAATTACCATAATTAAAATCAGTGAATTTAGAACCATCATTTCCAGCAACTATTATAAAACAGGGTTTATTTGAAAGTTTACCAATTAATGCGGGTAAAAAGGAACTGTATCCTGCAAAATGGCAAATAAAAACATCTGCTTTCCACATATTCAAAATAAGAAAGAAAAATTGTTTCAAAAATTCATAAGGAACTAAGTGTTTTTTTTTGACGCTAAATAAATATTGTTTCACATTATATTCGGCACTTAAAATTTCAACATCTTTTAAAATAAAAGTAGATGCTTGAGGATAGAAGTATAATATATTTTTTTTTGCTATCAAATTTTATCCTTTTAATTTTCTAAGTCTATTAAATAATAGTTTATCTGCCAAATTATTTACGTCAGGCGAAATTTTCAGTAAATATACTGGTACAAAATAAAGTATTACAAAAATTGAAGTCTTAATTAAGATTAAAATAATTGGTGATGAAAATTCGAATGGAATAATTAATACTGTAAGCGCTGATAAAATCCCTAATAAAATCATATATAATGTTTCCATTGAAAAAGGTTGCATTTTTAATTTAGACCATATGTAAATAAAAACAACAATATTAAAAGTTAAAAAAACAAGTGTAGTTCCTAAGGCAGCCCCAAATATTCCATAAATTGGAATGAAAATTATATTAGTTATGATTACCAATACTAATAGAAGAATTGCTAATACTGATTCAGTTCGATAAAATCTTGTTACGGTTAATATTACCAGATTTAAACCAGATGCCATATCGAAAACTCTTGCTAACCCTAGTAACAATATGATAGATTTGGCTTCTGAATATTCTGGTTTTAAAAAACTTAACAAAGAATCAAGATTTAATGCTATGCATCCATATATTAGGCCTCCAAAAAAAACTAATATTACAGAACTTTTCTTATAAAATTCACTTATATTTTTTAAGTTCCTTTTTTTCCAATCATAAGCAATAATTGGAGCTGAAATACGAGATAAAGAATTTGAAGGTATATAAATAATAGTGACTATGTATGTTGCTATTGCATATACAGCAATGTTTGTCAACTTATCAGAAGGCATCATAGCACCAATCATAATTAAGTCTACATTTACAACTAAAACTAAAGTTGTCCCACTTAATAGTGTAAAAAATCCGTAATTTATTAAGGGCTTTAAAATTCTTTTTTTTTGATATTTAGAATTTGTATCTATTGAGAATTCATTTAATAACATTAATTGGATTATACATAAAATTGCTGTAAGAAAATATCCAATCATAAAAAATATCATGAAAGAAAAAAAAGAAAAATAACCATAATAATATAAAACTAATATTATTAACCAATAAAATCGAATAAATACATTTCTTAAAAAGTTAGTAAATACTGTCTTTCTTAACGCCTGAAGAAATGACTCAAAAACTAAAAACAGAAGAAATCCAAAAGTTGCAAAAGGTATCCATATAAAATAATCTGAAAATAATTCTGAATCATCTTTATAATAATCAAGAATAGTCATTTTCAATAATAAGTATATTCCTGTAACCAATATAAAACCAAGAGATGAAATAATAAGCATAATCTTTAACAAACCGTTGTTTTTATTAGGCTTATCTCTAAATATTGGGAAAAATTTTATAGCTATTCGATGAACACCAAATGCTGATAATTGAGCCATGGTTGTTGCTAAAGACAATACCAATCTTGTTAGCCCAAATTCTTCTTGTGATAAAAAAAGTGGGAACAAAATAACAATATTCAAGAAACCAATTATTACCCCTATATAGTTTATAATTGTATTTAGAAATGCTTGTCGTTGAACTATACCCAAAGTGAAGTATTTTATTTTTTAATTATGTTTATTGTTTTAAACTCTTCCAATACCAATCAATTGCCTCTTTAATTCCAAGTTCTAAATTGTATTTAGGATCATACCCTAATAGTCTTTTGGCTTTGTCAATAGATGCTAAAGAGTGCTTTACGTCACCTATTCTTTCAGAACCAAATGTAGTTGTTACATCAGCAATTTTTGGATTATATTTTGAAAGTTCGTTTCTTAAAATACCTACCAAATCATTCAAAATCGTTTTTTCTCCATAAGCCACATTAAAAACTTGTCCCAAAGCAGCATTATTATTGGTTGTAGCTGCTAGTTCATTAGCATGAATTACATTGTCTATATAGGTAAAATCTCTAGATTGTGACCCATCCCCATGAATCAAAGGTGACTTTAATTCCATAAAACTCTTAACAAATTTGGGAATTGCGGCAGCATATGCTCCATCTGGGTCTTGTCTTCTCCCATAAACATTAAAATATCTTAAGCCAATAATCTCTAAACCATGTAAATCTGAAAAAACTTTTGCGTATAATTCATTCACATACTTTGTAACCGCATAGGGAGATAATGGAGCCCCAATTCTTTCTTCAATTTTAGGTAATTCTTTACTATCACCATAAGTGGATGAACTTGCAGCGTATACAAACCTTGAAACTTTGTTTTCAACAGCAGCAACTAACATATTCAAAAAACCATTAATATTGACTTCATTGGTAGTAACGGGGTCTTTTATAGAACGAGGCACAGAACCCAAAGCGGCTTGATGTAATACAATATCAATGTCTTTGGAAGCTAATTTACAAGTTTCAAGACTTCTTATATCACCTTCAATTAACTTAAAATTACGCAAACTTAAATATGGGAGTAAATTTTCTCTTTTACCAGTCACAAAATTATCAAGCACTGTAATTTGATTCTCTTGTCGAATTAGTTTTTCCACAAGATTGGAACCAATGAAACCAGCACCTCCAGTAATGAGTATATTTTTATTCTTAATTTCCAAATAATTCATTTTAATAAGTTTCAAAATTAATTATTTGATTTTAAAAAAATGTTATTAAAGTAATAAACTTAAATATTATCTAAAAAAACTTAATTTTGGGAAAATTAGTTTAATGAAAGAGTGTATTATCATAGGAACTAGTCCTTTGGCAATTGTTGAAGCGGCATATTTAAATAGCAAAGGATACAAAACTCTAAATATAGAAAGTAAAAATGAGATTAGCGGAGCTTGGACAACTATCAAATATAAAGATTTTCCTGAAATAGAAATTGGAAGTCATATTTGGAGTTATAATAAAAAAACTTATTTGTTGATTCAAAATTTATTTGAGATTCCTATTGCAAAATTAGATTATCAACCTAAAATTCTTTTCAAAAACCTATTGATTCCTTATGATTGGAAAATGAATTTATTGTCTATAAAATCAGTTTCTTCAAATCTTTTTAAATTTAATTTTAAGTTCTTCAAAAGTATTAAAACATATCCCGATATAAGATTTAGCATTTTAACTTCAGCATATATGTATCCCAAAAATGGGGCTATAGATATTAAGAAAGCTTTAGAAACTTTTATTAAAAAACATGAACTTAAAATTGATTTAAATAAAAAAGTCAAAAGTATTTCGATTTCAAGGGAATCTATAGAAGTATTGATGCTTGATGAGGGGAAATATTATTGTTCAAAACACTTGATTTTAACCTCTCTTTCTGAAATTGAACAAATTACTCTCGAAAATGGTGAAGAAATTAAATTGCCAAAAAAAGAAATTCAATACATTCACAGGCATTTATTAATTAAAGATAATAAAAAACCAAAATTTAATTACATTAGATGTGTTTCCGATAAAGTAATTCATAGGCTTAGCGATATGACGTCTCAAGTAAAAAATCACCTCAAAAAAAATGAAATAGTGATTTGTGCAGGAATATTTCATGAACAATTTGAATCTTTAAAAACTTTTGAACAAGAAGAATACATTATGAAATATCTAAAAAGGCATAAGTTAATCTCAAATACCGCTTCACTTTTAAAATCTGATAGTAACGTTTATCCTTCTTTTTATAACGATTCAGAACTGATGAAAGAAATTGAACAAAAATCAAATGGAAAAATTAAATTTTTAAGATCTACAGATTTTATTTATAGTTTTTACAACAACTATGATAAATACATCACTCTTATTTAATTGCATATCCATAGTTGATGTATTTCCATGAATTTGGCACAATTGGATTAATCAATGTGTCTATTTTACCTATAAATGCTCTTTGCTTTTCAGTTCTGCCAATTGTTCCAAAAAAACCAAAAGACTTTAATTCATATTTAGAAAAATCTTGAAGCAAGTTTTTGAATTCTGAATGACTAGGATAATACCATCTTTCACCCCAATTAGTGAATTTTTTCCTTGCATATTGATGCATATTTGTAGCTCTAGCATTTTCTGCGAAAAGCAAAACTTCATCTGGTTTCAAAATTCTAAAAAGTTCATTAATAGCCTGTTTCTGCAGTTCAAAACCTCCTAAAGCACCTATAACTGATTTAAAAATAACTAAATCAAACTCATCATCTTTATAACTAATATTTGTTATATCCTGTTTTTCATAAGTTATAAGACTCTCAGCCTTGTGTTTAACATGAAGTTTAAGAGGGGTTGCTTCGGGAAACACATTAAAATCAGTGCATATCACATTTATTCCTTTTAAAGCCAACCATAAAGAAAGACCTCCTTCTCTTTCACCGAAAGCAACAGTTTTTTGGGGTTTTACTTTTTGGACTATTTCTTCCCAAATAGGAAGTGCTTTCGACCAATTATAAATATCCCATTGAAATATGTCTTTCTTTAAAGGTATATTCTTATTGTTAGGGGTAGCAATTTCTTTCAAATCAAATTTTATTTAGCATAAGCTACTGACCTTTTTTCTCTTATCACTGTAACTTTCACTTGTCCTGGATAGGTCATTTCTGTTTGAATTTTATGTGAAATTTCAAAAGATAATTCCTCAGATCTTTGATCGCTAATTTTATCAGCTTCTACTAGAACTCTCAATTCTCTACCTGCTTGAATCGCATAAGCTGTATTTACACCATCATAACTTAACGCTAAATTTTCTAAGTCTTTAATTCTTTGAATATAAGCGTCTACAATCTCTCTTCTAGCTCCTGGTCTTGCTCCAGAAATAGCATCACAAACTTGAACAATTGGAGATATCATTGTTGTCATTTCAATCTCATCGTGGTGGGCACCAATAGCATTACAAATATCTGGCTTTTCACCATATTTTTCTGCTAACTTCATTCCCAAAATAGCGTGTGGCAATTCTGGTTCGTCTTCAGGAACTTTTCCAATATCATGCAAAAGACCTGCTCTTTTAGCAACCTTTGGATTAAGGCCTAATTCAGAAGCCATAGTAGCACAAAGATTGGCGACCTCTCTTGAGTGTTGAAGTAAATTTTGACCATAAGAAGAACGGTATTTCATTCTTCCAACCATTTTAATCAATTCTGGGTGTAATCCATGAATCCCAAGATCGATACAGGTTCTTTTTCCAGTTTCAATGATTTCTTCAGTAAGAGATTTTTTGGTTTTTGCGACCACCTCTTCAATTCTTGCTGGGTGAATCCTTCCATCACTTACCAATTGATGTAAAGAAAGTCTTGCAATCTCTCTACGAATAGGGTCAAAACAAGATAAAATGATAGCTTCTGGTGTATCATCAACTATAATCTCTACACCAGTTGCGGCTTCAATCGCTCTAATATTTCGTCCTTCTCTTCCGATGATTCTACCTTTCATTTCATCAGATTCAATATTGAATACCGAAACAGAGTTTTGAATGGCTTCCTCTGTTGCAACTCTTTGTATGGATTGGATTACAATTTTCTTTGCCTCTTTATTGGCTTCAAGTTTGGCCTCATCTTGAATTTCTTTGATATATGCCATTGCATCAGTTCTAGCTTCATCTTTCAATGCCTGAACCAATTGTGCTTTTGCTTCTTCTACAGAATATCCGCTCAATTTTTCAAGTTCTGAAACTTGTTTTTGATGCATTTTATCTAACTCTGCTTGTTTCGAAGAAGTAATTTCTAGCTGTCTTTCTAAATTTTCTTCAAGTGTTTTTACTTGTTTTTCTTTTCTATTGTATTCTTCAATTTTTTGATTGAGCGATTTTTCTTTTTGATTAAACTTATTCTCACGCTCTTGCATTTTTTGGTTTTTACCATTAATTACATTTTCATGCTCTTCTTTTAATTGTAAAAACTTTTCTTTTGCTTGAATAATTTTGTCTTTCTTGATTGTTTCTCCTTCTAATTCGGCCTCTTTAATAATCCCTGCCTTTTTAGATTTTAATAGATTATTGAATATCAAAAATCCCATAAGGACTCCTGCTACCAAACCTACTACTGCACCTATTACATACTCCATTTTGTATATATATTTATAAAATAATTAAATATTTAACTTCCACTTCATGTGAAAATTAATTTATACAAATTGATGAAAAATGAAATAAACTAAAGGTCAGTTGAAATTGATTGATTTAACTTTTCCAAATCTTCAAGAAGTTTTGCATACTCTACATCTTTCTTTTCCTTGGTATCAGTGGAAGCATACTGTAATGCTGTCATTGCTAATAAATCTTGCGTATCTCTTACTGCATAATTTTCTTGTAATTCTTTAATATTGTGATTGATAGACTCTGCAGCTTTTCTAATTGACTCCTCTTCTTTGGGGTCAATTGTCAAAGGGTAAACTCTACCTCCAATATTTACTTTTATAGATAAACTATCCATTTTTTATAATTACTTATTCAATAATGCAATGCACTTGTCAATTTCTCTAACCATCTCATTTATCTTTAGTTTAAGGTCTTTGTTGTTGTCAACTTCTCCTCCTTCTAAAGTTTTTGCCATCTTCATCACTTTGTATTTTTGTTCTAATTCCATTAAAGAATTACTTTTCTCCAAAAGTTGTTGTTCCATAGATTGAATAGCCTCACTCAACTTTTTTATTTTTGAGTACGCTTCTTCCCTTTGTAAAACAAGGGATTTTATCTTTCCTTGAATCTCTTCTACTAATGGATTGTGATAACTCATTTTTGGTTTTTAAAACAAATTTTTACAAAAATAAGATTTAAAACGCCATTTAAATAACTAATGTTATTTTTTTTTAATAATGAATTATTCAAAACTCTGTTTGCACTTGTTTTTGTTGATAGATGTTTGAGTTAAATATTATTTATAATATGCTTTGGCAGTACTTTTGTACTTAATATTAATATTTATTCATCCTTCGTTTTAATTTTAATGTAATGAAATTCATCATAATAATTTGCACAATTCTAATCTTTAATCCTCTATATAGCCAAGTGCCTTATAAAGAAACTAATTTTCAATCTCCATTGGGAATTGACTTAATTTTGGCGGGGAATTTTGCAGAAATGAGATCAAATCATTTTCATACTGGATTGGACATCAAAACTAACGGAAGAGAAGGTTATAAAATTTATGCAATTGATTCTGGATATATTTCTAGAATTAATGTTTCACATTATGGTTATGGAAATGCCATTTACATTACACACCCTAATGGATATACGTCAGTTTATGCTCATTTAAGCACTTTTCCAAAACAAGTTTTAGATTATGTGAGAAAAAAACAATATGAAAAAAAATCAGAAACTATTCAAGTATTTCCAGGACCAAACGAACTTAAAGTAAAAAAAGGAGATGTTTTTGCCTACTCTGGAAATTCCGGAAGTTCCTCAGCCCCTCACCTTCATTTTGAAATAAGAGAAACCGAATCCGAAAACCCTATCAATCCATTGCTTTTTAATTTCGATATAAAAGACGACATACAACCCAAACTTTTGGATATAAAAGTTTATCCTTTAGAAGGAGGCTACATCAATGGTAAAAAATCTGAATACAACATGGATCTCAAAGGAGCTGCTGGAAATTACACTATAGCCTATGACGCACCTGTTTCATTTAAAGGAAAAATTGGTTTAGCCATAAATACAATTGATTACCTAAATGGAGCAGGAAATCAATGCGGCATTTACACCATCGAATTATATGTTGATGAAAAATTAAAATTCAAACAAAAATTAGAAAAGTTAGATTTTTCTACAAACAGATACATCAACACTCATTCTGATTATTTGGAATATAGACTCAACAAACAAAGTTATCACAAATCATTTGTATCCAAAAACAACAAACTCAAAATCTACGAAGTAATAGAAGATAAAGGACGCATCTTCTTTGAAGATACACTTGAACACAATTTCAAATACATTGTTAAAGATGTTTATGGTAACACTTCAACGGTTTCTTTTAAAATGAAATCCGAAGGGCTTTCAGGAGAGGAGAACGAGACCCAAACTGGTGAAGATGTACTTGATGCTAATGACAAAAATATTGTACAAAAAGATGGATTTGAAGCAATCTTGCCAAGAAACACTATTTATGACGATTTAAAATATGAATATAAAACTGAACATTTGTCAAATGCACACGCTCCTTTACATCAATTTTCCAACGACCACATTCCTGTTCAACAGTATTTTGTACTAAAACTAAAAACTGTAAATATTCCAAAAGGAGCTGAAGATAAAGCACTGATAGTTGAAATGAGTTCTAACAAAAGACATGCCTATGCAAAAGGTGGGAAATACTACGATGGCTGGATAGAAACTGAAGTGAAATCTTTTGGAAACTATTCTGTAAAAATTGACACACTTCCACCAAGTGTTGTTCCTATTAATATTTCTGATGGTAAAAATATGGTTTCACTTAATGACATACAGTTTAAAATTTCTGACAACTTAAGTGGAATAGACACTTACGAAACTTACGTGGATGAAAAGTGGATTTTATCTTATTACAACACAAGGAAAGGCTCATTAACTATACCTTTTGATGAATATAATATAGTGTCAGAAGGGAATCACATACTTAAAGTCATTGTTAAAGACGAGAGAAAAAACGTGACAGAAGTGATTTATAACTTCAGTAGATAGATAAATGTCATGGTTGTTCGTAACACCCTAAATCATTTCCAATTGTACTTCTTCCATTTCCATCCAAATCTGGAATTGGATTAGTAAAAGTTCCCTTTTGATTGATACTATTGGTATTGTTGGTTCTGAAATCCCAAAATAATGGGTCTGTGAATCCAGGATCTAGATTTTTCCAACAAGAGGTGAAAAATTCTGGATTTGTTACGGACTCTTCTGTTTTTATCAAACAATTTATGAATTCAAATACTGGCAAACTACTTGTTTGCGTTCTACTTAAAGTATCAATTCCCAATTCATTTTCATTATTTCCATAGATGATGCTATTTTTAAACACTGCTTTAGAAAAGGGTCTAAACTGAATAGTAGTGTTGGTTTCATAATAATCTTTCAAAGCAAAAAGCACACTGTTTCTTTGTCCCACCCAATAATTCCCAAATGTACAATGATCAAAAAACAAACTTCCTCCAATTGATAAAAACGCTGAATAATTTCCGGCATTACCAAACAAACAACTGTTTGCATAGACATTCCCACCTTGCGTTACAATAGAAGCAAATGAAGAGTTTTCAACACTAACATTTTCCAATATTAAAGAATCTTGTCCTGATAAAGTGTCGACTTGTATTCCAATAGTTGCATTATTTATTTGGGCATACTCAATTTTACTTTGCAAAGGAGCGAAAAAATACAAACCTCTCCACTGCCCTGCCACACTATCTGCATTAGCTAAAATAAAATCTTCAGTACGTGATTGCAGAAAGGTGACTTCATTACCAAGCGAACCTTGAACATTCAAAGAACCTTTGTAAATATAAAGTAATGAATTATTAAAAGAGTGAATCCTTGCTCCACCAGGAATTGTTAGCGAAACAGCTGAATCAACCGCTACATAATTATAAATTACATGCGGTTTATCAATGGGCCAAGTAGTATTTGTAGTAAATATTTCATTAACGTGAAAATAAGCATCTTGACCAAAAGCATTCAAAACTACTTTTTGCTCTTGTCCGTTAGTCAAAAAATTAATTTGATCTTCCACAATCATTGGTACATTAGAATTATTAGGGTCAATGGTCACTTCAACAAACACAAACAAACTGTCTTTTGCTGGAATTTCAACATCATTAAAATTAACTCCTGCAATACCATCTATATTTATCCTAAACATGGACTGAGTGCCCTGCCCTAGATGAATATTTGCAATTTTAATTTTTTGATTAGAGTTGTTATAAATTCTAAATCTTTTCGTAGTAGAACCTATTGTGGTAAATAAAGTATCAAACAAAACTGTATCAGTAGAAAAACTTAAAGCATCAGTTGTATTAAAAACGTTGTTGTTTTTTCTACAATTGAATAGGACCAAAGATACAGAAATCAAAAAAACAATATACACTAAAAATCTTTTCATAATATGCCCTAGGAATTTCAATTGCAAATGTATTAACCTTATTTTTATAAAAAAATTGTTAATTCAGTTAAATTTATTTGCATTTGGAGACAACTGTTTTATAAAAATAGTGTTCTTTACATAAAATACTACTAAATTTAAAATAAAATGAAAAAACAAATACTTACAATTTTATCGTTACTTACATTCTCTTATTCTTTTGCTCAGGTTAACTATACAGATATTAATCCTGATGAAGTATTAAACGCTACTTATACTGGAGAATCTTATAATATTGATTTTAATAATGATTCCAATATAGAATTAGTAATTTTTGCAACTAAAGTTGATACTACCATAGCTGGATCATTCCCTACTACTATTACAGGTGTTGCAATAAATACTATGGGTAATACAGAAATTGTTGGACAAATTCAAACATTAGGAGCAGAAACTTTATTAGTTGCAGATACTTTAAATTCTGGAGATGTTATTGACGGAAGTTTAAATTATGTTAATTCTAGTTCGCCTGCAATTTTCCCAGGAGTTGGCTTAGGAGCTAAAGAGTCAATGTTAAATCAATATATTGGACAATTTTCTGATGTAGGAATGAAGTATTTTGGAGTTAAATTCGAAGTAGGCACCAATGTTCATTATGGATGGGTAAGGGTTAGTTTGAGCGCCAATTGCGACCAATTAACTATAGATAGTTACGGATTCGAAACTTTACCAAGCACTCAAATTCTCGCAGGAGATATGGGAAGTGGACAAACTGCTTCAATTGATGAAAACTTTGATTATCTAAAAGTATATACTTACAATAGTCAACTATTTATTGAAGATGACGGTCAAGCTCAAGTAGAGGTATTCAATTTGATTGGAAACAAAATGCTTTCATTTTCCAACAATGGAAAAAGCATCACTTCTATTGAAGAGTTTCCAACAGGAATTTATTTGGTTAATTACACTAAAGGAAATGTTACCAAAACATTTAAAGTAGTTAAGTAATTTCATTCTTCTAAGTTTGTATCTAATTAATATTTTTCTAAAAGAATATTAACTAAATCTTTTTTTCTTAAACAATTGATTTAAAAACAATTAAACACACAAGGCTCTAGATAATTGTTTATAACTTGTGTATTAAGTTTAGGTTAAACAAAAATCTGTGTAAAACTGTATTTGATTAATCTTCGATGCTTGATAAAGTGTGCTTACTTTTGTAGATGTAAAATTTTTTCAAATGAAATTAACGTTTTTAGGTCATGCTACAGTAATGGTGGAAATTGGAGGAAAAAAGATTCTTTTTGATCCATTCATCACGCCAAATAAACTAGCAAGTCATATAGATATTAATGAAATTGATGCCGATTATATTTTTGTTTCTCACGGACACGAAGACCATGTCTATGATGTAGAAGCAATTGCAAAAAAAACAGGCGCCAAAATTGTATCCAATTTTGAAATCATCAATTGGTTTGAGACTAAAGGTTGTAACAATACACATCCCATGAATACTGGAGGTAGTTGGAAATTTGATTTTGGAACAGTTAAGTCTGTTGCAGCAGTTCATAGCAGCACAATGCCTGACGGGAAAAGCGGAGGTTGTCCAAATGGTTTTGTTTTTGAAACACCTCATGGGAACTTTTATTATGCTGGGGATACTGCTTTGACAATGGATATGAAATTGATTCCTTTACAAACTGAATTAGATTTTGCAATTTTACCTATTGGCGATAATTTCACAATGGGTGTTGAAGATGCTATTTTAGCAGCGCAATTTGTTGCTGTAAATAGAGTTTTAGGAATGCACTTCGATACATTTGGCTATATTGAAATAGATCATCAATTAGCAAAAAGCAAATTTGAAGAAGCGAATATTGAATTAAAAATGCTTAAAATCGGTGAATCTACCGAATTTTAAAAGAAATATAGAAAGATAAAATGGGAAAAGTAATATCAATTGCAAATCAAAAAGGTGGTGTTGGAAAAACAACAACCGCAATTAACCTAGCTGCTAGTTTAGGAGTGTTAGATCAAAAAACATTAATCATAGATGCTGACCCACAAGCGAATGCTACATCAGGAGTTGGTTTCGATCCTACAAATATTAAAGCTAGTATTTACAGCGCTTTGATAAATGGTGACGATGCAGAACATTTGGTATTACAAACCAACAATCCAAACTTGTATATTTTACCTGCTCATATTGATTTAGTAGGTGCAGAAATTGAAATGATAAATTTACCACAAAGGGAATATATCATGAAACGAATTATAGATGGAATCAAAGATCAGTATGATTATATCATTATCGACTGTTCTCCATCTTTAGGCTTAATTACACTAAATGCACTTACTGCATCTGACTCAGTAATCGTTCCTGTTCAATGTGAATATTTTGCTTTAGAGGGACTTGGTAAATTGCTAAACACCATCAAAATTGTACAAACTAGACTTAATACAGAATTAGATATCGAAGGTTTATTACTTACGATGTACGACACTAGACTTAGATTAGCAAATCAAGTAGTTGATGAAGTAAAAACGCATTTCCAACAATTAGTTTTCGATACTTTAATACATAGAAACACAACACTTGGAGAAGCACCAAGTCATGGAGAAACGGTTATTATGCATGATGCTACAAGTAAAGGTGCCATCAATTATTTGAATCTTGCAAAAGAGTTATTAATCAAAAACGCAAAAAACCCTTTGGTTGAAAATAAAACTATTGTAAATGAGTTCTAAGAAACCTGCACTAGGAAGAGGTTTAAGTGCACTTTTAGATGGAACTTCTTCTAATGAGACATATCCTTCAAAAACTAGCAATGTAGAATCTGTTCCTTCCAATATTGAAGAAGGCTCTACCAATTTGATTTCTATCAAGAATGTAGAAGCAAATCCTTTTCAACCTAGAACACATTTTGAAAAAGAAGCACTTGATGAACTAACCAACTCCATCAAAGAACATGGTGTTATTCAACCTATTACTGTTAGGAAAATAGGTCAAAATCGCTACCAAATTATTTCTGGCGAAAGAAGATTTAGAGCTTCTCAAAATGCTGGACTAACAGAAATTCCTGTATTTGTAAGAGTAGCAGATGATCAAACCATGTTGGAAATGGCCATCATCGAAAATGTGCAAAGAAAAGATTTGAACGCCATTGAAATCGCTTTGAGTTATCAAAGATTGATTGACGAATGTAATATTACACAAGAACAGGTAGGGGATAGAGTCAGTAAAAGTAGAGCTTCAGTAACCAATTACCTTCGACTTTTAAACCTTCCAGATGAAATTCAAGCAGGAATTAGAGATGAAAAGATTTCTATGGGTCACGCACGTGCTCTTTTAGGATTTGAAAATGAAAGTGATCAAATAAAAATTTACAGAAATATTTTAGACAGTAATTTGTCTGTAAGAAAAGTAGAGGAATTGGCTAAACAAAGTAAAGAGCCCAAAGCAGATAAACCAATTACCAAAAAACCTACTATACCATTGTCAATCCTTAAAGTGAAAGATAATTTGGCTTTTCATTTGAATACCAAAATAAACATTGACAACGATATTTCAGGGAAAGGAAAAATAGTTATCAATTTTGATGACGAAGCTCATTTACTAAGAATTATTGAAGCTTTAGACAACTAATTTAGACTTTAATCGTTTAGTTTATAATTACTCAATTGAAACTCTTTTCTGTATTGAAACATCTAAAACTAATATTGATTTTATTATTGACCAATGTCATGTACGTTTCTTATTCTCAAGATTCACAGAAAGTTGAAGAAAATATAGATACCATTCAAAAATTCAATTATGTTGATACTGCTCACAAACCAAAAAAAGCAGTGATTTTTTCTGCTATTTTACCTAGTGCTGGCCACATTTACAATCAGTTTTATAAAATTGATGGTCAAAAGAATACTTTGTGGTGGAAATTACCTATCATTTATGGTGGATTGGGCACAATGACTTACTTTACAATATTCAATAATACTGAATTCAAAAGATTCAAGAATGAAAGATTAGCAAGATTAGATGAAAATTATATACCGATAGAACTTTCCACACTTTCAGATGCTCAACTAAAAGTTTATCAAGATCAATATGAAAGACTTCGGAACCTATCTGTTATTGGAGGCTTATTGTTTTATACTTTACAATTAATTGATGCCAATGTAGAAGCCCACTTAATGCATTTCGACTCATCTGAAGACATGTCTTTTCAATGGAGTCCTAATATTTTTTCGGTAGGAAATACTTCACAATTTGGCATTTCATTGAGGATTTCTTTCAAATAAGACTAATAGTAGTTAGATTTTTAGTAATTTGGCATAAAATTTCACTTTTCGCTCATGAAGAAATATGATTTATGTGTAATAGGGGCTGGTCCAGCGGGTTATGCTGCAGCTATGAGAGCAATTGATTTTGGGAAAACCGTTATTTTAATTGAAAAAGATAAAGTTGGTGGTGCAGGACTCTATGATGGAGCGCTTTCTTCAAAAACGATGTGGGAACTTTCTCAAAAAGTATATGATGTAAACGAAACTATTGTTTCTGTAGGGAGAAGAAAATTCGAAATCAGTTGGGAAGAAGTTCAAAAAACAATTAATGAAGCACTTTTTGATAGAAAATTTCAATATTCTTGTCATATTAAACTTCTTGAGGCAGAAAGTATGAACAGTATCTTGAAATACGAACGAGGTCTTGGTCGATTCAAAACAAAAAATATTATTGAAATCGAAAAAGAAGATGGAAGAGTTAAAGAAATTTATGCAGATTATACTATTATAGCAACGGGAAGTAAACCTAGAAAACTTCCAAATTGTGATGTTGACGAAAAAATCATAATGACAAGTGATGGTATTCATCATATTGATGATTATCCAAAAAGTTTAGTGATTGTAGGAGCTGGTGTTATTGGATGTGAATACGCAACCATGTTTTCTAATTTCGGAAAAACAAAAGTACACATAATAGATAGAGCTGACAGAATCTTACCTTTTGAAGATGAAGATATTTCAGAAATTGTTCAAAATAACTTGAAAGATAAAGGGGTTATAATACATCAAACTGCTTCTTTGGAAAGATTAGAAAAAAAAGACGGAGAAGTAGAATACGAACTCTTATATCCTGATGGAAAAAGAGAAGTAATTAGGGTTGAAAAAGCATTACTTTCTATTGGTAGAGCGCTTAATGTTAATGGGCTTCAAATGGAGAATGCTGGAGTGGAAATGAGTAAAAGAGGAGTTCATATTGGTGAGAATGATACCCAAACAAACGTTCCAAACATCTATGCCGTAGGTGATGCAAGTGGAAGAATAGCATTGGTAAATGTTGGAGAAAGTGAAGGAAGACATGCTGTAGAAAAGATTTTTGGAGGTAATAAAAATAGACTCTCTTACGACAATGTTAGTACCATTATGTTTCTTCAGCCAGAAGTAGCATCTGTGGGTTTAAACGAAAAACAATGTAAAGAACAAAATCTGTCTATAAAGGTTGTAAAAATTGACTATTCTTGTATTGCAAGGGCCATTGCAATGAGAAAAACTCAAGGTTTTTTCAAAATTATTGTAACAAATGATGACGAAATGAAAATATTGGGAATGCGTGCCATCGGAGAACATGCGTCTTCTGCCATTCAAGCAGTAGCATTGCTTATTAAAATGAACAAAGGAATAGAAGAATTGGCAGAAATGGTTCACCCTCATCCTTCTATTATAGAAGGTATTCAAGAATGTTTGAGAATGTTGTTGAATAAATCTATTTTCAAATCATCGGTTTTCAAAGATAAATTAAAATGCTACAGTTGTGTAGACAATGTTTGCACTCCATTACAAAGACTTTAAAATGAATAATTCTATATTATTTGCATTAGAAAATCTCAAAGTAACAAGAAAAAATGTCATTTCTTTTTTGGAACAATTTTCTTTTGAACAACTTGTTGAAGTTCCTAAAGGCTTTAATAATTCAGTTTTATGGAATGCTTTTCATAATTTAGCAACGCAACAAATTCTTTGTTACAAATTATCAGGACTTCCCTTTAGAATTGACTCTAAATTTATAGACGGTTTTACAAAAGGCGCTGACGGTAAAGCGCTTTTATCTGAAGAAGATTTTGAAACTTTTAAATCGCTTTTATTGTCCTCTATAACTGAATTAAAAGAAGATTATGAAAATGGCTTATTTAAAGAATTTCAAGAATATACTACAAGTTATAATATCACTCTTCGAAATATTGAAGAAGCCATCTCTTTTAACAATACCCATGAAGGATTACATCTAGGATATATGATGTCAATGAGAAAGTTGATTGGTTAAATGGTTGATTATTTTTTTTGGTCGTTTTAGTATAGACATAAATTCATTGTTTTCAACTTCTAATTTTATTTATTACAATTATCAAATTGAAATAAATCGCATAATCGAAATAAAAAAACAATATTTTGTTCCTTTTTAAAGTTTTTGCATTATGAATAATATGAGTGCAATATTTACATATTTTATATTATGGATAGTGAGTTTTTCGTCATGCGAATCAGGTTCTAATGTCGATACAATTCAAAATACTGAAAATGCAACTAAAGAAGTTTGGGTGAACCCTACCCCACTAGATAAAATTATAGAAGAGCATAATATAAAAATTGATGAATTATCCATTTTGGTAGAAAAATCCATATATGTTTTAAGTGTCATACACAAAGATACCATAGTAAAACAGTTTCCTATTGTGTTAGGATACAATCCAATTGGTGATAAAATGCAAGAAGGTGATTACAAAACACCAGAAGGTACTTTTGGTATGGTTTCGAAATATGCTCATGCCAATTGGAAATACTTTATCTGGATAGATTACCCTAATGAGGAATCCTGGAAGCGTTTTAAGGAAAGAAAAGCAAATGGAACAATTGATAAAAACGCTAAAATTGGAGGTGAAATTGGAATTCATGGTACTCCTGAAGGAATGGATTATTGGATAACTCAAAAAGAAAATTGGACTTTTGGATGTGTTTCACTTTCAAGAGATCATATTGCCGAAATTTACCCAGTATTTCATAAGAAAATTAAAATTACGATTGTGAAGTAGTTTACAAATGTAACAATGTACTAATACTTTCAATGTAGCAATTTTCGTATGTCGTAATATTGTAAGTCGTAAAATCGTATATCTTTATATCGAATTCCCAGATTTTCCTTCGAAGTTCAAATTTAGTAAAAGAACTTAGACATCTCCACAAGGTCGATGTGACAAAAAAATAACCAATTACACAATCAACTAATTAACCAATTAACTAACTACCCTTTTACAAAATCATGAATTACTTTATTGTTTTCACAAAGTGGCGCTAATTCTTCATTAATAAACATTTGAATTTCAACCTTTTCACTTTCAGGATAAAGTACATGCACATTTGCACCAGCATCAAGTGTAAAGCATATATGATTATTCTTAGATTTTCTATATTCCCATATTTTTTCAATAGCCTTCAAAGTATTGGGTTTCATTAAAATAAAATATGGATTAGAAGCCATCATCATGGCATGTAAAGTAAGTGCTTCAGACTCTACAATTTCAATAAAAGCGTTTAAATCTCCTGATTTTAAAATAGTTTTGATTAAACTTAAATTTTGATGTGCTTGCTTAAATCTATTTTCAGCAAAAGGATGTCCGTGCATTAAATTGTGACCAACAGTACTACTTACTTTTTTTTGTCCTTCGTCTATGATAAGAATACTATCTTGAAAACTTTGAAAAACTTCATGTGCATCAGTAAATGGTGTAGCATACAAATCCGAGCTATACTCAAAATCTTTGTGTATTCCCCAAGAAGCCAAGGTATTAAAGACAGATCTTGCCGCACTTCCCGAACCTAATCTTGCTAGAAAAGAAGCTTTTGACATGAAAAAAGATGCCTCTATAGAAGGGTTTAGTTCTTTTTCCAACTGCATGATACACAATGAAAGCGCACTCAATCCAGAAGCAGAAGAAGCAATTCCGCTACTATGAGGAAATGTATTTGATGTATCAATTTTAATTTTAAGATTATTTAAATATTTACAGTAAGGAAGAATACGATGAAGAAAAACCTTAATTTTGGGGTCAAAACTTTCTAACCTATTATTTCCAGACCATACTTCAAAAGTTAATTCATCTGAAGGAATAAACTCAACATTGGTAATGGTTTTGCAATTATTTAAAGTAAAACTTATAGAAGGGTTTGCAGGTATTTGATTTTCTTTTTTTCCCCAATATTTTACTAAAGCTATGTTAGATGGCGCCTCACTTTTGGAAATAAAGGCACCTTCTAAATGAGTTGATAAATCAAAAACAAAATGTTTTTCTTCTAAAATCATATATTTTATTAAATATTTATATTCAGTTTTTTTAATTAAAAAACGTGTCAAAAGTACCATTTTTAAACATATTTTTTCAATTTTTGTTTATTAGCACACAAATAATTAATGATAAAATGTTATTAAAATGACAAAAGTCAGTAACAATGATAGCGTCTTTGTCTTATCTTTGTGTTATTAATATTTTTTTTATGAGTTTATCAGTAGTAAAATTTGACAACAAAAAATCCCCAGAATTTTTTAAAGAATTAAGTAAAAGAGTTAACAGTTATTTTAAAACTAACAACATTAGTAAGTATGGTGATTATCGTATGAAGTTAAAAACCGCTTTCATGCTTACCCTTTACATTTTACCTTTTGTTTTGATGCTAACAGGTGTAGTTACTAATTATTGGCTATTTGTTTTGATGTGGTCCATAATGGGATTCGGAATGGCAGGTATTGGTTTAAGTGTAATGCATGATGCTTGTCATGGATCTTATTCTAGCAATGCGAAAATCAATAAATTTGTCGGAGGCGTTATGCATATTTTAGGTGGTAGTGATACCAACTGGAAAATTCAACATAACGTATTACACCATTCTTTTACAAATATTGATGGATTTGATGAAGATATAGACACCAATGGGTTGATGCGTTTTTCACCTAACCAAGATCATAAAAAACATCACAAATACCAAATCTTTTATGCTCCTTTTTTATATGGTTTGATGACTTTCTTTTGGTATGTTGCTAAAGATTTTTCTGGATTAAAAAGATACAAAGAAAAAGATTTATTAAAATCTCAAAACACAACTTATGGCAAAGAATTAACAAATTTAATTATAAGCAGAATTGTTTATACTGGAATTTTTATAGTATTACCTTTAGTATTTATTGCAATGCCTTGGTACGGTACTTTATTATGTTTCTTCTTGATGCATTTCATTTGCGGACTTACTTTAGCATTGATTTTCCAACCTGCACACGTTGTAAATGAAACTGAATTTACAGTACCTAACGAAGATTTATCAGTAGATAATCACTGGGCTATACACCAAATGAAAACTACTTTAAATTTTGCTAACAAAAGTAAACTTTTCTCTTGGTATGTTGGAGGTTTGAATTTTCAAGTTGAGCACCATTTATTTCCTAATATTTGTCACATTCACTACAGTAAAATTAGCAAAATCGTTAAGGAGACTGCTGATGAATATGGTGTACCTTATTACAGTGAAAAAACATTTTATGGAGCATTGAGAAATCATTTTACAATGCTTAACAAACTTGGAAAAGGAGTTGCATAAGTGCTTTCTAAAAGAGCTAAATATGCAATAAAAGCATTGGTATATTTTGGACACAAAGAAGATAATTCTCCCGTTCTTATAAGCCAAATTGCTCAAAGCGAAAATATTCCTCAAAAATTTCTTGAGGCCATTTTACTTATCTTAAAAAAAGAAGGAATTCTCGACAGTAAAAAAGGTAGAGGTGGTGGCTACTATGTTGTCAAGCCTCTAGAAGAAATTAGTTTTGCTGAAATTTTAAGAATTTTTGACGGACCAATAGCTTTGCTTCCTTGTGTTACACATGACTACTATAAACAATGTGAAGAATGTAAAGATGAAGCTACTTGTGGCATAAGAAAAGTCTTTCTACAATTAAGAAATATAACTGTAAAACATCTCAAAGACGCTACTATAATGAATGTAGTTTTGGATGAATCTGAGAAATAAATTTATAACTCTAGTAGTTTAGTAGAGTTTATTTATATATTTGTCAAAAATTTATCTATGACTCCCGAAGGTATCATTACCATTTGTGTTATTATTGGTGCTATTATATTGTTTGTAACTGAGTTGCTAACTATAGATTTAGTAGCATTAATGATAATTTTCACACTTGTAGTTTTTGGGGTTATTACTCCAGAAGAAGGAGTGTCTGGTTTTAGCAATAGTGCTACACTTACAGTTGCATTTATGTTTGTAATAAGTGCTGCTGTTCTAAAAACGGGTGCTTTACAGCATTTAGCGGTTAGATTATCTAAAATATTCAGAGAACACTTTACTGTTGGAATGTTGCTAATGATGCTTTTAGTGGCGGTTATTTCAGCATTTGTAAATAACACGCCAGTGGTGGCTGTTTTTATACCCGTTATTATAAAAATTGCTAATGCCTCTGGTAAAAGCCCCGCTTTGATGTTGATTCCTTTATCATTTGCCTCTATTCTAGGTGGGATGTGTACACTAATTGGTACATCAACTAATATTTTGGTCGATGGCATTCTTCAAAAAGAAGGAAAAGAAGGATTTCATATGTTTGAATTTTCGAGTATTGGTATTATATTTTTAGGAGTAGGGATTATTTATATGATCTTTTTGGGTATTAAACTTCTACCTAAAAGACAGAAAAAAAACAATTTAACTGATCGATATGACGTAAAAGATTATATTTCAGAAATTAAAATAGAAAAAGGAAATTCTTCAATAGGTAAAAGAATCATGGACTCCGATTGGGTGAAAGAATTTTCAATGGATATTATTGAAATCAGAAGAAAAAACGGCAACTTTTTGCTTCCTCAAGGAGATTTCATCCTTCAAGAAAATGATGTTCTTAAGGTTCAGTGTAATTTTAATAAAATAAGAGATTTAAAGGATATAGAAAAGGTAAACAGCAATTCAACTTTAAAAATAAGTAGAGAACATCTAAAATCAACTGAAACGACTTTGGTAGAAATTGTCATTACATCAAATAGTAGTTTTGAAGGAAAAACACTTAGAGACATTGACTTTAGAAGAACTTTTAGAGCTGTTCCTTTGGCTTTAAAACACAGAGAAGAGATTATTCAACAAAAACTTTATGAGACAACATTAAAATCTGGTGATGTAGTCTTGGCAGAAGTTAAAAATCACTATTTGGATACATTAAAAAAGATTGAAAGTCAACAAGGTACTCCTTTTGTACTTTTAAGTGAAGCCACTTTTTTAGATTTTAATCCACGAAAATTTGGGTTAGTAATTAGTATTGTACTTAGTGTAATCGTTTTAGCTTCTTTCAACATTTTACCAATAATGATTGCTGCACTTTTAGGAATGATTTTGATGG
>CAWUIK010000017.1:0-37549 GCA_963922585.1 uncultured Flavobacteriales bacterium
AACATACAAATATACGCATACTTTGTATTTATATTGTAGGGTTGTTAAAAAAAACTAGTTTAAAATGACCAATTTTTGATATTTTTCGTGTTTTTCACCTCCTTCATTTACGACAGTAAGTTTATACACATAAGTTCCAATGCCTATTTTATCACCAAAATCATCCCTGCCATCCCAATAAATTCCATCAGTTCTAAATCCACTATTTTGAACTCTTTGACTAATGTCTTTTACTAACTTTCCTGTAATTGTGAAAATCTGTATTTGAACATCTAAAAAATCACAAACTTGGTTGTGCTGAAATGAAAACTCTGTATTTGTGGTAAATGGATTGGGATAATTTATAAGATGTTCGATACTTATTTCTTCATCTTCAACTACTGTAAATTCTATTTCAGAATCTGAACTATTGTTATATACATCCCAAACTTTGAATCTAGCAACGTGAGGTCCTGGAGCAATTTTACTTAATTGATACTTCACCCTTCCACTTTTGTAGGTATCCACATCAGATTCATAATATTCGTTCAAAATAATCGGTTCACTTTCATCATCAATTCTAAGTTCGATATTATGTCCAATTCCACTTCCAATCATATTGATTCCGTTCTCATCAAAAACTTTTGCAATAAAAATTGGATTTTGATCTGTCATTCCTCCATCTACGAATTTTTCATTATTCATAAATAGCGCAACATCGGGCCCTTTGTCATCAGCATTTGCACTGGAGTTGATACCTCCAATAATTGGTGTTTCGTCCACACCTTTTCCATCTAACTGGCCATTTTCTGCATAAAAACTTAATCGTCCTGGTCCATAAGTAAAAGTTATATCTTGAGGAATCATAAACGAAAAACTGAATTTTCCATTGGTAACAGATGCTTTACCTCTGTAAATTATATTTTGCCAAGTTTCAAAGTCTTTTAATACTCCTGTCTCATGACCTAATGTTTTTAATTCAGAAATTTTATCGTAAATTGTAGGGGTAACAAAACCATTAAAATCATTCATAGAATTGCCGTTAATATTTTCTACATGTCCAGAAACCGTTACTAAACTCAAAGCATTCAAAGTGTCATTAAATACATCTATTGCTATGCCATTTATTGAATCGACTTTAACAACATGATTAGGAAGTGCCAATCTCACTGCAGGATCTCCTAAAAAGGTGAATTTCCTACCTTCGTTCGTCAAAAATCTTGAAGCAAATTTATTTTTTGCGCCTTTGTAAATATCTCCAATATATTGTGGTTTTCCATCTACATAATCAGCAACTGTATCATAAAAAACCCTCGCTAAATTTCTATTATCTGTGGTGAAAACCAATCTTGTTGTAGTAAATAAAGATATACCGCCTCCATCTCTATTCAACACAACGTATTCACCTGCCGAAACTCTATCATGGTCATCGTATCGACTAAACTCGCAAGTTGCAGTCATAAATAATGGTAAATTGGGCGAATTAGTCCAACCTTGAATAGTAGGGATGTTTAAAATTTGCTCGTGAGCCCAACCTAATTCTCCTCCATGCCCGATATAATTAACAACCAAAGCACCTCTTTGCACTCTTGATTTTAATGCTTCTTCAATGTCATAATTTCTTTCACCTCCAGGAGTTATAACTTCTGGATAGGCAGAACTATGCATTTTCACTAGGTTAATATCATTGTGACTAGACTTCATGATGTTCGACATATTTTCAATATCAGTAAAATAGGCATCTCCATCACCATCATCACTCACCATGACTATTACATTTCTCCAATCACCCAGAGGATTCGCATCAGCACCTCCTCCACAACAATTAATTGCATTATTATTGTTTTGATTGCTTAATGTAGAATAGTTGATAATTTTATCCACCACATTATTGGCATCATCTAAATTTTCCACTGGTATCCTTCCAATCGCCATATCCATCATATCAGATCCGTTCATACCTTCATTATCATCAAGTATAACATAGAAATCATCCGTTGAAAAAGTACTATTTGCAAAAGATTCTACTGATTCGTATGTGATTACATAATCACTCTTACTATTTAATCTATTTCTATAATCGTAAGAACAATCGCCTAATAACAAACAAAAACGAGGAGCATCATTGGGGTTTCCAGCTGCTCTATCATAGAACATCTTCAAAAAATGCTTAATTGCAACAGGATCTCTCATTCCAGAAGAGAACTCATTAAATATTTCTTGTTGATTTAGTATGTACGAACTCAACCCCTCTGTTTGATGATGAGCAGCCAATCTCTGAGCAGCAGGATAAAACTCTGGAGCCGAAATAATAATCAAATCTCTAGATTCTAAACCATGTAAATTTTGATTAGGAACATTTCCAAATTCCTTGGGAGTTTTGTACTGATCATCTGTAAAAGCAATAAATGTTTTTAACTCATCCAAATTGGATTTAAAGGTTACAGTACTTCCATTTTTATTGAAACTCACATTTTTGGGATGAACAGGATCGGTGATATCCCAAATAAACTTTACATTTTGAGCATTAGAAAGGATAAATTCGCCAATATTTCCTATCCCAACCGAATTGAAATCAACGAAAAGCATTTGACTTCCTTCCATTCTTAGATTTCTAATAGCATTAACAGTGATGTAATCAAGATACCCCAAAGAAGAAGGTAAACCATCTTTATTAAAATTCATCAAAACAGAGACATTATCTCCTGTAGGTTTTGCCCTCAAAAAATTAGTAGCTAATCTACATTTTGGGCTTACGGATCCCTGCCCTGAACCACTAATAGGTTTTACATCCACAGACTGATTTCCAACAGACATTGTAAACCTTGCATTATTGGTGGTTGTAGGTGTACTTATTCCTATTCTAGCAGTTACAACAATTGAATCGTTGGTTGAAATATTAGCAAAAGAAAAATCATAAGACTTACTTAATTGTACATCAAACAAATCACCCAACCATTCTACACCAGATTTTGCAAGGCTTCTTGTATCCTCTTCTATATATTTAAAATCATTAAATTTGGTAATAGTATGAGTCACATTTCCATTCGGGACACCAATAGTTGAAACGATACTTGAAGAGGTTGTATTAGATATGTTTATAAAATAATAAGATGTATCAGTATAATTATTGTTTTCATGCAAATATTCAACATTATTGTGAGTAATTTTGTGAGGTCCATTGGCATAAAACACCAAATAATCACTTGGATCAAAGTTACCATCAGAAGCGCCAGATATATATATTGACCTCTGGAGTAAATCATCTACTCTTATGGCACTATTGTTATGGTTCAACATTGACTGTCCGTTGCCATATATGTGTATTGAATTAGTTGAAAGATTTTGCATATTTACACCTAAATTCTGAAGAAAACTATAGTCAATTTTGTATAATCCATCTTCAGGAACTCCAATACGATACCAATCACCGCTTCCACTAGCCAATACTGAATTTGATGCAAAACTTTTAGGCTTTGTTTTATTTGAATTAAATGTTTCAATTTCGCCTGTTATCTGCGTTATTTTTTCAATATGACCAGTAACTTCATTTTTAATGAGTGCATCAATTTCAACAGTTGCGTAATATTTATAACGTTCAGAGACAACATTTACTTTATAATTGATCTTATTTGAAACATTTTCATCAATAATATATTTTCTTTCCTCAGAAGAAATCGGTTCTGATAAATAAGATTTTAGTTTAAAATAAGCACCATTTGTTCCAATCTTTTGAGAAAAACTATATATAGGTATGTCAAAATCTGAATTCCAGTTTCCGGAAATTGGAGCAAAACCAACTTTTAATGCTCCGTTGCCTGTTTCTAAAGTTACTCTCTCGTAATCAATCTCTCTAACAATTTCAATAGTTTTTTGACCAAAAAAATTTCCAACTGTAATTAAATTAAACATTGAAAATATAAATATGAAATACGATTTTATCATTATATAAACGGCAAATTAAGTTTGTTTCATAAACTTTACAATTACAAATTTATTGTACAAACATCAAAAAGTGTAATCTTTTTAACTATTTTTGATTTTTGATATAAAATTATTTATACATTTGTCTAAGTTTGAGAAATTATTTAATGAACAAAAACTATATAGTTAAATTATTAATGTTGATTTGTGCTTTTGAGTTTATCGCTCCAGATAAAGCACTAGCTCAAGATCCTGAATTTTCTCAATTCTATGCCAATCCTTTATATTTAAACCCAGCATTTGCAGGTACTGCAAGATGTCCAAGAGCCAATTTGATTCATAGAAACCAATGGCCAGGAATTACAGGGACATACATTACATCTGCAGCATCATACGACAAACATGTAGAGTCAATTTCTGGAGGTATTGGATTTATGTTTACAAGTGACAATGCTGCAAACACTTTAAAAACAAATAGATTTAGTGCTATATATTCATATCAAGTAGTAATAAATAGAAAATTTTCTATGAGGTTTGGTGCTGAAGCAACTTTCTTTCAAAAATCTTTAGATTGGAATAAATTACAATTTGGAGATATGTTAGACCCAAGAAGAGGTTTTGTTTATCAAACTAATGATTTACCACGAGGTGGAAATGTAGCAGGAGTAGATTTCTCTGCTGGTTTCTTAGGTTTTTCGGATGTTTTCTTTTTTGGTTTGGCTGCCCATCACTTAACTCAACCCAACGAATCTGTAATTATTGGAGATTCTCCACTTCCAATGAAAATTACAGGTCACGCGGGAGCTGTAATCCCTTTGGCTGGAAGTGCTTCTAAATACACTACTAATGATGCTACTATATCTCCTAACATCATGTTTAGACAACAAGGTACATTTACTCAACTTAATATGGGTTTATATTTGAAGAAAGGACCTTTGGTTACAGGTTTTTGGTACAGAAATAAAGATGCATTCATTGTATTATTAGGAATTCATACAGAAGTAGTAAGGATAGGTTATAGTTATGACTTAACTGTTTCAAGATTGACTATGAATACTGGAGGAGCACATGAAATAACTATGGGCTTCAACTTTAAATGTAAACAAAAAAGAAGAACTTTTAGGACGATTAGTTGTCCTTCTTTCTAAAATAATTAGAAAAAAATTAAAAAATATTGTAACCAAATTTATTAAAACAAGTTATAAGGCTAAAATCTCATTATGAAGAGAACGGGAAAAAAAGTAGCAGCAATTGGAATAGTAACATCATTATTAATGTCTTGTACTTATGACAGGTCAAGCGTAACTGGATGGGCCTACAACAATCCATTGAATGGTGGTTTTGAGAAAAAACCATACGAAGAACAAGAAACAGGACCAGGTTTGATACTTATTGAAGGTGGTACATTTACCATGGGTCAAATTGAACAAGATGTCATGTATGAACATCACAATACTCCTCGTAGAGTTACGGTGTCTTCATTTTATTTAGATGAAACAGAAGTTACCAATCACCATTGGTGTGAGTACTTGTATTGGACAGATAGAACATATTCACCTGACTTTACTCAGATTTACAAAAAAGCGCTTCCAGATACTTTGGTATGGAGAGAAAAATTAGCTTACAATGAACCTTATGTAGATTATTATTTAAGACATCCTTCTTACAGAGACTATCCTGTAGTAGGAGTAAATTGGTTGCAAGCAAATGATTTTTGTTCTTGGAGATCTGATAGAGTAAATGAACTAATTCTAATTAGAGAAGGAATTTTGGTTCACAATCCAATGCAACAAAACGAACCTTTCACAACAGATTCTTACTTAATTGGTCAATATAGTGCTGGTACCAATCCTATTGGTCAATTACCAGATTTAGACCCTTCTAAAGGAGGTTACAATCCTGTTACAGGAAAAGTAAAATCCAAAGATATGGCTACAAGAATTGTAAAGATGGAAGATGGAATTTTGTTGCCGAGATATCGTCTCCCAACTGAAGCAGAATGGGAATTTGCATCTTACGGATTAATTGGTAATACTATAGATGAAAGAATCGTAGAAAGAAGAATTTATCCTTGGAATGGACACTGGGTAAGAAATGCCGAAGACAAATGGCAAGGAGATATGATGGCTAACTTTGTAAGAGGTGCCGGAGATTACATGGGTGTATCTGGTAGTTTAAATGATAATGCAGATGTTACTGCACCTGTATATGCATATTGGCCTAATGATTACGGTTTATATAATATGGCAGGAAATGTTTCTGAATGGGTAATGGATGTTTACAGACCTTTATCTCATGAAGATTTTGATGAATTCAGACCTTTTAGAGGAAACGTATTTACTACAAAAACTATAAAAAGTGATGGTGCTTACTCAAATAAATATGAAGAGGTAATCTATGACTTACAAGGGATGAAAGAATATCTTGAGCAATTTAAATTTGAAAGATTTGAAAATCCTGATGAATTGAATAGAACTTATAATTATGTTACTAATAACAGAATGGATTCAATTGAATTAGCTTTAATTGGTGAAATAGAAGCCATTTTTGATGTAGCACAAGATTTAAAAAATAGAAAGCAAGATATCGAATCTTCAATTGCTATTAGAGCAATATTTGATGATTTGTTTGAAGATTTTAATACTAGAGTTCAAAACAGAGATATTCCTAATGTTGATTTTGGTCCTCAAGATATTGATTGGTCTGAATTCGAAGTTAAAATTATCCCAATGTTAAGAGTTGGATTGTCTGAATTTGAATTAAATGTTCCTGGAAATGTACAATCTAGACAAGTTACAGCTGAGGAAAACATCAAAAGAAGAAACTATAGAGTTGCAGATAACATCGATTATTTAGATGGTGATTTGAAATCTTCTATATTCTATCCTGGTGATCAAAGAAATCAAGGTAAAATTGACCAATTCAATCAAGGTGTATTAAATGAAGATTGGGCAATGTATCAAGCGGGTAGAGAAAAAGCTCTAGGTACTGCATCAAATCCTACTTCTCTTATCACTGATAAATCTAGAGTCTATAAAGGAGCATCATGGAGAGATAGAGCATATTGGATGAATCCAGGTACAAGAAGATATTTGGATGAAGACCTTTCTACTGCAACTATTGGATTTAGATGTGCTATGGATAGAGTCGGAAGTCCAGTAGGATTATATTCAAAAAGAAAATAATCATTAATACATACGTCAAAAAAGCTACTTCATAATAGGAGTAGCTTTTTTTGTCTTAATTTTAAAATAAAATACTCACTACAATTATATTTCAATTAACTTTGATATTCAATTTTTGGTATTACTTTTTTAATATATGAATTCTTTACTAAAAGATTTATCTTTAACAAACAAACTTCTATTATTTATAGTAGTTCCTTTAGTATTTTTTTTACTAAAGATTCTATCTTTTATTTTGATTCCTTTAGTTTCATCTATGTTTATTGCATTAATGTATCTTCCATTAATGAGAAGACTTAAAAGAAAGAAAGTCCCTAATTTAGTGGGCGTAGGTATTGTGCTTATTATTTTTGTTTTAATATTATTTACAGCATTTTTATTGATAAAAGTTTCAAGTTTAGAAATTGTAGAAAACAAAGATGCTTTTCTTCAACAAGCGACTATTAAACTTGATGCAATATTACTATCCTTACAAGAAAATTATGGAATTGCCAATGCAACTGACGCTAACTTTCTAACTAACCTTGCTAAAAACAATAGTTCCTCTGAAGGATTAGGAAATACATTTGGTCAAATTGGTAGTATTCTAACTATGTTATTAATGACTGTTTTCTTTACCGTACTTCTTCTTGCTGAATCTGTAAATGTTGAAAAACTAATTGCAAAAACAATTATAAAAACAAGATTTGCTTCCGTAAAAACTTTTAGAAGAATTGAAAAAGATTTGATTAAATTTATAAAGGTTAAAGTTTTAGTAAGCTTTGGTACTGGAGTTTTTACAGGTATGTTTTGTTACTTTTTTGACGTTAGTTTTCCAATTTTTTGGGGGTTATTTGCATTCCTTATTAACTTCGTTCAAATGGTTGGTTCTTTTGTGACTATAATTCTTGTTTCCATTTTTGCTGCTATAGAAATTGAGCAAGGCAGTACATTATTTTTATTTGTAGTATGTGTTTCGTTAACACAAGTTTTATACGGATCTATTCTAGAGCCTATATTTATGGGTAAAACATTCTCAATCAATGTAGTAACAGTGTTAGTAATGTTAATGCTTTGGGGATTTATTTGGGGTATTCCAGGAATGATATTGGCCATTCCAATCACTGCTTTTCTAAAAATCATTTTTGAACAACTACCAAAAACTAAAATACTTTCTGATATTATGTCTGGAGACTAATTATTCACATTTTACAAAGTAGTCGATAAGTTTTTTGCAATTCACAAATAGTTCCTATACCTTTGCATTCCTAACAAAGGAAATTAAACAATTAATATTCAATAAATAATGAGTACAATGACAGAAAGACTCCCTTACAAAGTTAAAGACATCAGTCTTGCAGACTGGGGAAGAAAAGAAATTAGATTAGCAGAAGCTGAAATGCCAGGATTGATGGCTTTAAGAGAAGAATACGGAGCAAAAAAACCTCTTGCAGGGGCAAGAATTGCTGGTTGTCTTCACATGACCATTCAAACTGCAGTATTAATCGAAACATTAGTTGAATTAGGAGCTGAAGTAACATGGTCTTCATGTAATATTTTTTCAACTCAAGATCATGCTGCTGCTGCTATTGCTGCTTCTGGTGTCCCAGTATACGCATGGAAAGGACTAAGTGAGGAAGAATTCGATTGGTGTATTGAACAAACTTTATTTTCATTCAAAGACGGAAAGCCTTTGAATATGATTTTAGATGATGGAGGTGATTTAACCAATATGGTTTTTGATAAATATCCTGAATTAACCAAAGACATTAAAGGACTTTCTGAAGAAACAACTACTGGAGTTCACAGATTGTACGAGAGAATGAAAAAAGGTACTTTAGTAATGCCTGCAATTAACGTAAATGATTCTGTAACAAAATCAAAATTTGATAACAAATATGGTTGTAAAGAATCTTTGGTAGATTCTATTAGGAGAGCTACAGACGTAATGATAGCTGGAAAAGTAGCTGTTGTAGCTGGATATGGTGATGTTGGTAAAGGTTCTGCTGCTTCTTTAAGAGGTGCTGGTGCAAGAGTAATTGTTACTGAAATTGATCCTATATGTGCTTTACAAGCTGCTATGGATGGATTTGCAGTGAAAAAAATGGATAATGCTGTTGCTGAAGCGGATATTGTTGTAACTACTACTGGTAACAAAGACATCATCAAAGGTCATCATTTTGAAAAAATGAAGGATAAAACTATTGTTTGTAATATTGGTCACTTTGATAATGAAATTGATGTAGCGTATTTAAACAACAACTATGGAGCATCTAAAGTAACCATCAAACCACAAGTAGATATGTATAATGTAAATGGAAATGACATTATATTATTAGCTGAAGGAAGATTGGTAAATTTAGGTTGTGCAAATGGTCATCCTTCTTTCGTTATGAGTAATTCATTTACAAACCAAACTCTAGCTCAAATAGAACTTTGGACCAACAGTGAAGCATACGGTAATGAAGTATATATGTTACCTAAACACTTAGATGAAAAAGTAGCTCAATTACATTTAGCAAAAATTGGTGTGGAATTAGATACACTTACGCAAGACCAAGCAGATTATATTGGTGTTGACGTAAAAGGTCCATTCAAACCTGAGTACTATAGATATTAATCTATAATTAAAATATATATTATCTTTGGAGTCCCATTAATTATGATGGGACTTTTTTTATATCTAAAATGAAAATTTCAAAAAGATTTCTTTATTACTTAATTGGTTTTGGATTGGGAATTATACTTACAATAATTCTATTTGTAAACAAAGATATTTTTGGATTCTTACCATCCAATAGAGTCTTAAAAGATATTCAAAATAGCAATATTCTAATTTCCGATGTAGAGAAGGAAAAATTAGAATGTATGAACATTGACGAAGCATTCATTTTTAAAATGATAGAAAATGCAAATGTAAATTTCTCCAATAGTCAAACTAGTTATTCTAATGAAAAATTTATCATCAATGGATATGAAAAAACTGTAGAAGTAAAAAAATATGAATTAGAATATGAGAATAAGCTAATCTCGTTTTGGATAGCACCAAAGGATTCAATATCTATTTTACATACTATAAATGCAAACAAAAACTGTGTAGTCCATTCAAAAGATTCCAAAAAACTTAGTGTTTTATACATGCCTTCATCTTTGATTTTTGAAAAATTAAACTCAAAAGAATTGTGGCTCAATAAAAATATTAAATGTGAATTGGAATGTTTAAATATTAAAGAATCAGATATCAAAGAACTTTTTAAAAGTGGTGAATTGCTAATCTCTGAAAGTTTCCCCAATAGAAAGCCTAATCCGGTTTATTTTATCAAGCAAAATATCAATGGAATAGATTGGGTTTTTTGGGTAGAATTGGGTGATACAAAAACGAGAATCAAATATGTTATTGATATGAGTGGAATAACTGTTGAACCTGGACAATTTCTTATCAATCAATTATTTCAAAAGGTACAAGAAGATAATAGTTGTAATTGCTACGACTAAAAATATTTTTTCTGCACTTTAATTTTTCAAAATCCAATAACTAAAGTCTTTAGGTAGATTTGATTCAACCCATTTATTTGTTTCGGTTTCAGAATCACTGGAATAGACAAAAACTCTTGTCATTTGTTTGATTTCATCAAAATACTTTTCTGCATGAATTTTCTTTTTCTTCAAACTAGCAATTAAATTATCTGCATTCTTAGGATCTCCAAAACTTCCTACAACCACTAAGAAAGAATGATTTTTATTTAATATTACCGAACTAGAAATAGGACTTTCTTTAATAATTACTTTTTCTTCTTTTTTAGTTTCAGTCTTTACTTCAACTATTTCTTCAACATTTTCAACAGGTTTTAATTTTGAAATATCAATATTTCTTCTTCTAATAGAAAATAATCTACTAATTGGTTTAATAGTGCCATTCGATTCCTTGTAACTTTTATTTTTTGAAATTACATCCTCAGCATATTCATTTACATTATTTATTACTTTATTTGATTCAGATATATTTGCTACTGATGCATTGCTTTTTGAAACTGCTAAAACATCTTTTTCTAAATCATTTTCAATCTCAACACTTGATTTTGATTTTACTAAAGAATCTTTATACACCTGGATATAACCAGAATAGCAGGCTACCCATATATTTTTCTTTAATCCATCATAAGTTATCCCTATTGGTTTACTTTTGGTTTTAGAAATTGCTATTAAACTTAAATCAGCGGCATTATATTTTGAAAAAGTATTGTCATTATAATTTACTACATATAAAAACTTTCCATCGTCTGAAATTGTCATTGAACGTGGTTGATTTCCAGCTTTTGTTTTGATAATTTCATTGGTCTGGGTGTTAATTTTAGCAATTTTATTTTCAGTATTTAATGTTAAATATAACCATTTGTTGTCTGGCGAAATACACAAATGTCTAGGCCCCTTCCCTACATTATCAATAAAAGATGTTTCGAATGTTTTGATGTTAATTTTGGCAATTTTAGTTGACCCCATCACTGTAACATAAGCCCATTGACTATTATGATCAATAACAATTCCTCTTGGAAATGTTCCAACAGATATTCTTTTGATTTCTTTTTTTAAATCCGTATCAATAATACTAACATCACCGCTTGTCCAATTAGAGACCACTACTCTACTGTTGTCTGGAGATGTAGCTACATATTTTGGTACTGCACCTACTTTTACAACATCTACTACTTTGTGTGTTTCAGTATCTATCTGATAAACAAAACTACTGTCGTATTTTGAACTAGAACTACAATTATCACATCCAGGATTTCTAAACTGAGTAGAATCACCTCCAATCATACTGTAGTTACTCACCCAGGCGTATCTTCCATTGTGAGAAAAGGCACATTCTACTGGACCTCCATACACACCTTTTTCATATTCTTTGAAACCAAATTTATTTAGATAAACATAATCTTTGATTGTTGCAATTTGTTCCAAAGTTCTATCGTATACTGTAACCGTATGCCTATACATCATATTTTGAGCGTAAAAAACACCTTTACCATTATGAACAATAGATTTGGGAGATATTTTTCCTGAAATAGATTTGATAAGATATAACGATGAATCGATTTTGTTGCGCTGAGATAAAATTACCTGAGCACAAAAGAAAATTATTACAAAAATTAAAAATCTAATCACAGATTTGAATTATAAAATTTATGTACTTGTTGTTTGTTATTGAAAGAACACTTTTCCAAATCAAAAAATAATCAATTATTTACTTCAAAATTAAACTATTTTTTTTAATCAATTGAATTTGGAGATTTATTACCTATATTAATTCTTTAAAAAATCCATAACATCTTTCGCTGTTTCTCCTGGAATTTCCTCCATGGGAACATGCCCAGCATTTTCATAGATAATTTTTGTGCAGAATTTCAAATCCTTTTCAAATTTATCAGCATGTGTAACGCTAAGCCAATTGTCTTTTTTGCCCCAAATTACCAAAACCGGAAGGTTCAAATGTATTAAATTATCGGTATTTTGTGTAAAACTACTGTTTGCTAATCTTACAAAAGCTTCTTTATTACCATCTCTGTGAAACAAATCATAATATCTTGTCACCATTTGGCTGGTCACTTTATTTTGATCATAAAAAACTTGTTTTACAAATCTTCTTACAACAGCTTTTGGAACATAATTAAAAACATTTCTCAATACAGGAGTTTGAGCAATGATAAACGGCAAAGGGTATGTGTTATCATTGATGTATCCAGCAGAGTCAATCAACACCAATTTGTTTACCATACTTGGAAATTTAAGTGCAAATTCCCATGAAAGCCAACCACCAAGAGAATTCCCAGCAATTGAACATTTATCAATTTTTAGCGCTACTAGAAAATCTTTAAGTAATTCTGTAAATAAAGCAATACTGTATTTATGAGATGGATTAGGACCTGTAAGGCCAAAGCCAGGTAAATCTAATCTAACAATTCTAAAATGAGATTTTAAGATTGATGTCCATTCATCAAAACAATGCAAAGAGGCAAAGGTTCCATGTACCAAAAGTAACACTTCTCCTTCACCCTCATCTCTATAATGTATGTTTAACCCCTGAACTTCAACAAACTTGGAATGTTCGTTGGTATATTTTTCAATTAATTCTTCTAAATTCATACTTCACATCAAACCATATCTTGTTAGTCATTAACTGTAAGTGTTTAGCCCTTAGTAAATGATGATTATATATTTTTGTACAAAGTTTTAAGTATAATTAAAAACTTGTTTTAATAATCAAAAATTAACCAACCATTACTTTTAACTCTAATCGATATGTATCGATCGAATTCGAGGTAAGAAGAATTGTTAAACTCCATACAACGAACATCAAACATTAAATAACTAGTTGTCGAAGTTAGAAATAATTACTAGTAGAATATAATTTTGTTAATTATTTTGATAATTTGTTAAAATAGACAAATCTCTATTGGTTAGTATACCATTGAATTTCATATTGAAATATTCATTAAAAGCAGTTTCAATTTTTACTTCATTTGCTACCAAAAATGATGGGTCAACCATAAAATTGAAAAATTTCAAATCATAACTTGACATCAAAGTAGTATTAAATGGTCTAAAAACGCCTTTTTCTATACCTTTATCATAATAAGCTTTGAGATTTTCTGCAGATTTGATTTTGTAAATTTGAATACTTTCCCAAGATTTAGGAAAATAATTTTTTAAATCGTTAAGGTAAATACTTGACATTCCGTTTAGACATTTGGTAGCATAACCAACTCCTTCGTAATAACGTTCTATAAAATCCAATGATTCATCATTTAATAAATCTCTGAATTTATCCATATCTTTTAACTTTAACCAAAGTGCATCATGAACTAAATCGTCTTTGGATTCGTAATAATTATATATGGTTGCTTTACTCAATTTTAAATAATCTGCAATGCAGTTCATTGTAGGACCTTGTATTCCATGTTCATAGAAAAAAGGCATTGTGTTTGCCAACCATCTTTTTTGTTTGGCATTTAAAGATTTTCTTTCTTTTTCAATTGATTTACGTCCCATTTATTTGTTTTTATTTGCTGGTTTGTATTTATTTAGTATATTAGCACCTGTTTCCTTGCAAGAGCAATGCTAACTTTTATATTAACGCAAAGTTAAATTTTTTATTACGAACCACAATGCTAAAAAATTACAAATTATTGGTTTCCTGTCTGCTATTGTTGATATCTTTTCAATTTGTAGGCCAAAATATTTCTTCAAAAAACACGGTTTACCTTGAATTTCTTGGGAAAGGCTTCTATTATTCTATCAATTATGAAAGAAATATTTATGAACTATCTGATAAAATTAGTTTGCAAGGAAGCGTTGGTTTTGGTCTCACACCAGGGCTTACAGATATTGAAAAATCAACAGATTTGACCATCCCATTCGAATTGAACTTGAGGTATTCATTGGGGAACCACAATATAGTTGGTGGTTATGGAACTACTTTTTGGAGGTATTCTTTAACTGAAATACCTATTGACAATTCCAACTGGAATCAACAACCCATAGCCCCTGAATTAAAAAAAGTAAAAGAATGGTTTGCTCATTTTGTTTTGGAATACAGATATCAAAAACCAGATGGTGGACTCATGTTTAAAGCAGGTTGGACACCATTATTTTTTGCAAAAATGAATCATTTTAAATACCAAAAGAAAACAAATTTCGCAAATTCTTTTAACTTTGGTGTTGGATATAGTTTTTAAAATAAATTTATTAATCATCATGAACATACTTAAAACAACTTTACTACTTGCTACAAGCACATTAATTCTCGGAACTTCATGCAGAAAAAAAGAACCTGTGGAAGATGAAAAAATAGGTGGATGTCTGGATATAGACTCTCCTCTTTATAATGCAAATGCAGACTTTGATGATGAAAGTTGCAAGTATGCTTACACAGACAGTTATGAAATCACCTATCATCCTGAACAAGATGGAGGTAGTGATTGGGATTTTCTTACAAATACTGATGCAGATTTAATTTTAAGAATCAAGGAGCAAGGGGCTCCAAATTGGATGTTTGAAAGCGCTACAATAGATAATCAACCTCATAATGTTCCTGCAGTATGGACAGCTCCAACAAGATTGAAACTTTATAATAAAGTTTATGAATGGGAATTATACGATTATGATGCTACAAGTGGTGACGATTTTGTTTCTGGAGGTACTTTCAATGCTGTTGAATTAGCATCCAACGGTTCTATAATCGCAAAAGGCACCAATCCTAGTGGAAACGAAACTCAAATTAAGATTTATTATACTTTAGAAGACTAATTTTAATTTTATTAATAACTTTGGAAGACCATCAGTTTTGATGGTCTTTTTTTTTTAAAACCATGACCAATCATAATCCATATTCTGATATTCTTCATAAACAAAGAAAACATTTTCATGATGTACTAAAGAATAGAAGTTTATACCAAAGAAAAGTAGTGCTCAAAAACTTAAAACAATGGATCAAACAAAATCAAGATTTGATTCTAACCGAATTATCAAAAGACTTTGGGAAATGCAGAGAAGAATTGATGATTTCTGAAATCAAACCAATTATCTCCGAGATCAATGATGTTTTAAAAAACTTAAGATTCTGGGCACAAGATGTTCATAAATCTACTCCTTTGGTACTATTAGGAAGTAAAGCAAAAGTAGTGAAAGAGCCTAAGGGAGTTACTCTCATAATTGCGCCTTGGAATTTCCCTTTTATGCTGGCTATTGGCCCTTTGGTATCTGCAATTGCAGCAGGTTGTACAGCAGTAGTAAAACCTTCTGAAAATACACCACATTGTGAAAAATTGATTGAAAAATTAATTCAAGAGGTTTTCAAACCAGAAGAAGTATCCTGTGTAAAAGGAGGTGTAGCAGAAACTACTCACTTATTGGATTTAAAATGGGACCATATCTTTTTTACGGGCAGTCCTGTGGTAGGAAAAATTGTAATGACTGCTGCTGCCAAACATTTAACTTCCGTTACGCTTGAACTAGGTGGGCAAAACCCTGTAATAATTGACCAAAAAGCAAATCTAAAAGACACTGCACAAAAATTGATATGGGGCAAGTTCTTTAATTGTGGACAATCTTGTATTTCACCTAATTATGTTTTTGTACACGAATCGATTCACGAGTCTTTCAAAAATGAATTGAAAAAAGAATATAATAAGGTATTTGAAAGTGCTGAAGCATCAATTAATACTTCGAGTTTTGCCAGAATTGTAAATGATCAACATTTCTTAAGAGTTGAAAATTTGCTCAACAAAAGTATTGAAGAAGGCATGACGATAGTTGCTGGTGGTATAACTGATAGAGCAAGCAAATTCGTATCTCCTACAATTTTAGAAGGTTTGTCAACCGAAAATACCATATTTAAAGAAGAGATTTTCGGTCCAATAATGCCTTTGATTTCCTATAAAAATGTAGATGAGGCTATTAGAATCATCAACGAAAATGAAAAGCCTTTGGCTTTGTATGTTTTTACAAAATCGAAAAGATTTGCTAATAATATCATATCCCAAACCTCTGCTGGAACTACGGTTGTGAACGATACTACCATACAATTTACACATCCCAACCTGCCTTTTGGTGGAGTTAATAATAGTGGTATTGGAAAGGCTCATGGAGCATATGGATATAAAGAATTTACCAACGAAAAAGCAGTTTTATTCCAGCGCAGAGGACTCACTTCTCCCAAATTAATTTACCCTCCTTATAATGGATTTAAAAGATGGGTAATTAAAATAGTGACTTGGTGGATATGATAATTCCTTAAAACTAAATATTTGAATGTTAATTTGAATTAAGTCCTAATACCTTCAATTACCTCAATCCATTCATCAATAGTTTTTGAATTTTTTATATCAAAATCACCACTTTGGGTTCTTCTTAGGACTGTAAGATGTCCACCTGAATTGAGTGCTTTTCCAATGTCGTGTGCTAAAGAACGAATGTAAGTGCCTTTGGAACATGTGATTTCAAAATGTAATTGGTTATTTTCTTTAAGTATCAATTCGATCTGATGAATCGTTACTTTTACGGATTTCATCTCTAACTCCTTCCCTGCTCTAGCGTATTCGTATGCTCTTTTGCCATCAATTTGTTTGGCAGAAAAAATGGGTGGTTTTTGATCTATTTCACCTAGGAACTGCTCTTTAATTTCATTCACCAATTCTTTTGTGATATGTTTGGTTTCATAAGTTTGATCAATCTCCGTTTCCAAATCATAAGAAGGAGTGGTCGCTCCCAATTGAATGACGCCAGTATAAGTTTTGGTATCTTGTATAAATTGGGTGATGGATTTGGTCATTTTTCCAGTACAAATTACCAAAAGTCCTGTTGCTAATGGATCTAATGTACCAGCATGTCCCACTTTAAATTTCTTCTTGTTATACAGTTTTCTCAGAGGATATCTCAACTTATTGACAACCGCAAAAGATGACCATCCTAAAGGCTTATCTACCAACAAGATTTCTCCTTCAGCAAAATCGTATGTTTTAATTTCATCCTGCAAAACTCCATATTATGGCTATTGCACCCACCACTAAACAATAAATAGCAAAATAAGTTAATTTACTTCTTTTCACTAATTGAATCATCCAAGTGCAAGCAACTAACCCTGTGAAAAAAGCTGCAAAAAAGCCTAATGACAATGCTGACCAATTAACAGATTCTGTAATGAGTTCATCACTCAAAAGATCCTTTGCTATTTTACCAAAAATAAGAGGAACTACCATTAAAAAAGAAAATCTTGCCGCTTTCTCTCTATCTATTCCTAACAATACTGAAGTAGAAATAGTCGCCCCAGATCTGGAAATACCTGGTAGAATAGCAATTGCCTGAGATATTCCAATAACTAAAGCATGAACATAACTCACTTTCTTTTCAGTTTTTTTGGCTTTATCAGCAAGGAAAAGTAAACCTCCTGTAAGTAACAACATGAAACCTACTAATAATATTTTTCCCTCAAAAAAAGTTTCTATTTGTTCGTCTAGAGCTACACCTACAATTGCAGCAGGAATCATAGAGAGCACTATTTTAGCAGAAAAATGAAATTCATCGTTATTTTTAAACTTAAAAAGTCCTTTGAAAATTTGTACTAAATCTTTTTTAAAAATAACAACGGTACTCAAAGCTGTTGCAAAATGCAAAACTACCGTCATCATCATACTTTCTTTGGCATTAAAATCATTGCCTTGAATGGCCTTCATCAACTCAAGATGACCACTACTACTTACGGGAAGAAACTCCGTAAGTCCTTGTACAATACCAAGAATAATAGATTTGATGATTTCTTCCAAAACTTAACTATACTAAGTCGTTTTTTTCTTTAGCATTTTCTGTTTCATTGGATTCAATGACAACAGCGTTTTTTGGTCTTTTCAAAACACCATATAAAACTACTACATATCCCAAAATAACTAATAATGGAGCTATAGTTATTCTTCTTGTAGAAAATAATTCCTCTTTTACAAAAACATCTGGGTCATCAGCTCCACCTCCAGACATCAGTACAAATCCTAGAAGTACTAAAACAACACCTCCTATGATGATTAAATAATTTTGTTTTGGCAATGCCAATCCTATTTCTTTGCTCATATTAAAATGAAATAAAAATTAATATAATTTATCGGTTTTGATCCAAATGTACTTATTCAAAGCAAAATAAGTAGCAAAGAAACTTATAAAAATTCCTAAAATCAGCAAACCGACAAAAATTGAGGCAAATATAAGCATTTGTTCTTTAAAAACTTCTTCCGATAAAGTTAGGTTGACAATCCATGATGGAAAAACATTTTGAAGAAAGAATCCAAAACTGATGAGTAAAAGTATTGCCACAATTCCAGAGGTAAAACCTTGTCCAATGGCAGCAAACAAAAAGGGTCGTCTAATAAAACTTGATTTTGCACCAACCAATTGCATTGTTCTGATAGTAAATCTTTTGGAAAATACCGCTAGTCTGATGGTATTGAAAATAAGTGTAACACAAATAAACAACAAAATTCCAGCAATGATATACATCGGAAATTTTTGGTTGGCAAAAACGCCTGAGGCTTCCAAAAACTGTCTTTCATTATAATCTATAGATTCTATAAGGACTTCATTACCATTCAAAATTCTGCTTTTAAAATTTTTGATACTATCTAAATTGATATATTCTGTTTGAAACTTAATATTAATACTGGCTTTCAGAGGGTTTGCACCATCCAGAATATCAAAAGATTCTTCACCTAGATTTTGCATCATCAAGGCTTTAGCAGAATCTGGAGAAACATATCTCGCTTCTGCTACACCAGGCTCTGTTGCCAATTCTTTTTCCATTTTCAATACGTCCACTTCTCTTGCATTGTCTCTAAAAAACACATCTATTGAAATGTCTTTTTTGGCTTCTTTTTCAAAATTATTCCACCACACACCTACTAAAGACAACACTCCTAAAAGGAAAAGCAACAAAGACATCCCCAAAACAGTAGAAATAACAGTACCTCTTATTTTTAATTTGAATTTACTCACGGTACGAAGTTAAACACTTATTTAAAGGTTGATTTTTAATTTTCACAATGATTTTAACTATACATAGTTAATATTGTGAATCAGTCATAACTATTTCCAAAGACGAAAAATTACTATTTCAAGACCAATAAGAATTAATGTTAATATGATGAGATGCCACCAATATTTTTTACCTTTTACGATATCTATAACATCTATACGATTTAAACTATCGGCATTTTCAAAAACTTCAGTGCTTAATCCAATCTCACTATTTCCAATCGCGTTTTTCAATTCACTTTCATTGAAGAAATCTTGTGAGGATTCATCTCTATTGTAATTGAAAGAAAACCCTTGAATCGCTTCTCCATTAACCAATAAATTATACTTTCCTGCACTTTTAATTTGGTTATATAATATCAAATTAGTTTCATTTTTGTTGTTTTTAACTTCTGGAAGAAATGAAAAAGTTCCATCTTCAGAATTAATTTCGACCATATCAGAAGTGTTGATATTTTGCTTGGTAATAATAGTATTATCTTTCCCTACAATGTGATAATAATCACCTCTATACTGAGAGAATTCAGCAAGTCTGAGCATAGTTGGAACAAAAAGTGCGTGTTTGGCAAAATTGGTACTATTTAAGTCTAAAGATGTAGCACAAAGTGTTAAACTCCCTTTATTAGTTTTTGAATAAACCAAATAGGGATTTCCGTTTTGAAGCGTCATCAACTTTTCAGAACCACTTGTCGAAGAAGTTTTTATAGGAAAATAATTAGTTACAATTGGTAAGTCAATATTTGATGGGATTTCATCAAAAATATCTTGATAAATTGGATGTTCGGTGAGCAAAGCACTAACTTTATTTACGCTGTTAATTTTGGGAGATATAGTTATTGATGAAATAGATTGAAGTAATAGATTATAACTGTTAAGGTCAATTTCATCATTGGGAAAAACACAAACATTTCCTCCATTGTTTACAAAGTTTACCAATTCCGATTGCATTCCAGATGAAATATTAGAAATCTCACTGAGTAAAACAAAATCATAACTACCCAAAGTAGAAAAGTCAAAAGATTTTAAACTTTGATTTTTAAAATTGAAATAATCATTTTTACCGAACAAAACACCTAAATATCCAGAAGAATCAGTTGGATAATCACCCTCATGTAAGTGAAGTATATTAATTCCTTTATTGATGAAATAACTAAAATAAAAGTTATCGTCAAAAGTAACGGTTGCATCTGGGTAATCTTCTACTGTTAATTCACCGTGCATAATACCATCTCCTTTTATGGTAAAAGGAATTTTGCAATTCAATGAAGTTTTAGCATCTGCTGAAAAATTGATAAATGCTCTGTTTTCTCCATTTATAGTGAGGTTGAGTTTAAATTCTATAGGGTAATCGTAGGCATTTACAACTTTAGCAAACAACACATCTTCACTTTCTGATCTTCTTAATGGTGTTTCAAACCATACACTATCTATATATACGTTATCACTACCTTCATTGTAATAGGGAAGACAAATAATCTGAATAGAACTGTCTTTTTTTACCGCTTCAAAATTGGAAGATTTTTTTTGGAAATCGCTTAATAGATAAACCGTTTTATTGGCTTCTTCATTGGCTAAAATGTCTTTTTGTCTCAACAGCACTTCACTAATCATTCTGGATTGAAAACTCGGAGTTATTTCATCAATCAATTGTATTGCTTCACTCTTGTTGTACAATCTTTGATGTCTTCCTTCAAAATCATTTGTGATAACTTGAAATAAATCCGTGGGACCATAACTAGAAATGATTTTTTCTGCTTGTTCTTTGGCTAAATCTAGTCTATATCCATTTGAACCTTTGGAATCCATACTATGGGAATTATCAATATAAATTGAAATTATAGCATCTCCTTTAAGTTCTGCTTGATTGGTAGGAATATATGGTTGACAAAAAGCAAACACAAGTGCAGTTATTGCAAGAATTCTTATCATTAAAATGATAAGGTGTTTTAATTTTGATTTAGATTGAGTTTCGAGTTTTACTTCCTTTAGTAAATCAATATTTGAAAAATAGATTTTTTGAAACTTCCTGAAATTAAACAAGTGTATTATGATAGGAATTGCAATTGCAAATAACGTCCATAAATACTCTGGAAATAATAACTTCATTTACTTTTAAATCTTTAATACTCGTCAAATATCGCAACAAAAAAATAACTAAACATATTTCTGATGAACTTTATTATCTAAAAATTATTTTAATTTTGTGCTGAATTAATTTAATAATTTGTTTTAAATGATGTTAACACCCTGTAAATCATTTCTTTGTTTTTTTTATGTATTTATTTGTAGTCAAATTTTTGCTCAAAACACAGAAAAGACAATTCCTACTTATAATGATAGAATAGAAATTAATCCTTCCATAGCCATTCATAATGATTTCAACCTTGATGATTGGTATTTAGGTTTATCTGGAGGCATAGAAGATGTAGGTTACCAATGGGGAGCAAGATTTGGATTTGGATTTAGACCTTTCAGAAAAAAGATTTTAACGATTGAAAATGAATTTATAACGCGTCAATTCATGGAAAGAAAATATTTTCTTTTTTTTGATTTTGATAAAAGATTAGGACATTTGGTCTTATTCAACCAACATCTTCAATTTTACTTTGGAATGAGGACAGGGCTTTTAATGGGAAATTATTCAGGTACAAGAAATAATCCAGACCCGCATATGGTTGTTGCTCCTATCGGAGGAATTTGTTTTAATTTTAATGACAAAAGTTATATCAAAATCGGATATAATCACTTTTCTGACCGAATCCTCAATGTTGATGATGGAAGAATCAACTTATCCTTCGTGTTTAATTTGATTAATCAATAAGTAACTTGTATTACTAATTATTCAATGTATATATAATTTTTTCATCTATGAGTATAATTCACTACTTTTGTAGTCAGAAATACCATTTATGTTAAAATCAATGACTGGTTTTGGTCGTGCCGAAACCAATATAGGAAATAAAAAAGTAACTATTGAAATAAAATCTCTCAATAGTAAAGGTTGGGATTTGAACCTAAAACTACCAAGTTTTTACAGAAGTAAAGAAGTTATCGTTAGAACAATGCTTTCCGAAGGTATTTCTAGAGGTAAATGTGATTTTTATATCAATTACGAAGTGCTAGAAGGGGGAAATAAAAATATTTTGAATCACGATTTACTGAAAAGTTATTTCCAAGATTTAAAAACATTTGCTTCTGAAAATAATTTGCCCAATATAGAACAAATCGACTACCTTTCTATCATGATGAAAATGCCAGATGTAATGGTATCTCATTCAGAAGAAATTACTGATGAGGAATGGAAAAGTACCGAAGAATTGATACACAAAGCAATTGAAGCTTTTCAAAATTTCAGAAATGAAGAAGGAAAAAGTTTGTATGACGATTTACTGCAAAGAATAGAAAGTATTGCATCTTTGTTGGGACAAATTTCTCAGTACGAAAACGAAAGAATTGAAACTGTAAAAGAAAGAATTCAGAAAAATTTACAAGACATTTCTGAACCCAAAAACATTGACCAAAATAGATTTGAGCAAGAGCTTATTTATTACCTTGAAAAATACGATGTTTCAGAAGAAAAAGTAAGACTTAAAGCACATTTAGACCATTTTATCCAGTCTATGAATGATGACAGTGATAAAGGAAAAAAACTAGGTTTTATAAGTCAGGAAATTGGTCGTGAAGTAAATACTCTAGGCTCAAAAGCCAATCATTTTGAAATGCAAAAAATTGTAGTCGAAATGAAAGATGAATTAGAAAGAATAAAAGAGCAAGTATTAAACGTACTTTAAGTATAAGATGACGAAAGGAAAAGCAATCATATTTTCAGCACCATCTGGAGCAGGGAAAACCACAATTGTGAAACATTTATTATCACAAAGAGATGATTTGATGTTTTCTATTTCCGCTTGTAGCAGACCTAGAAGAAATAGAACTGAAATAGATGGGGTGGATTATTATTTTTTGAGTGTAGAAGATTTCAAGAAAAAAGTAGCCAATTATGAATTTGTAGAATGGGAAGAAGTATATAAAGATAGTTTTTATGGCACTTTAAAATCAGAAGTTGAAAGAATCTGGAAATTAGGTAAAACCGTAATTTTTGATGTTGACGTTGTAGGTGGTAAAAACCTAAAAGACTACTTCGGCTCTGATGCTTTAGCCATTTTTGTAAAACCACCAAGCATCAATCATTTGAGAGAAAGGCTCAAAGAAAGAGATACAGAAACAGAAGAAAGCATCAATACCAGAATGGCAAAAGCAGAAAAAGAATTGGGTTTTGCATTTCATTTTGATTATATACTTACTAACGATGTTTTAGAAGATGCATTTGATGATGCCGAAAAGAAAGTATCAGCATTTTTGGATTAGTGACCAAGGAACAAAAAAATATCAAAACCAAAAAAATCGGATTGTTCTTCGGGACTTTCAATCCGATACATGTCGGACATCTTATTATTGCCAATTATATAGTTTACGACCAATCGTTTGATGAAGTATGGTTTGTCGTTACACCTCACAATCCTCATAAAGTTAAATCTAGTTTATTAGCAGACCATCACAGACTGGCGCTTGTAAAAGAAGCCATTGAAGACAATCTCAAACTAAAACCATGTGACATCGAATTTGGTTTGCCTCAACCCAACTACACGGTAAATACCTTGGTTCATTTAAGAGAAAAACACCCTAATTATGACTTTTCTTTGATTATGGGAGAAGATAATCTGAGAACCTTACATAAATGGAAAAACTTCCAAGAAATTTTGGACAATCACGCAATTGTTGTATATCCGAGAGTACATACTTTAGGTGAAGACCAACAAAACGAAACACTTTCAGGAGTCTCAAATCATGCCCAAATTTCAAAATGTGAAGCACCCATCATCAATCTCTCTTCTACTTTTATTAGAGATGCCATTTCTAAAGGAATTGATGTGAAATATATGCTAACTGAAAAAGTATATCAATATGTGGATGAAATGAATTTTTATAGGTAAATCAACCCAACAAAACACCCACAGGACAATGATCTGATCCTTCAACTTCGTTTAAGATAAAAGCGTCTTTTAATTGAGGTAGTAAAGCATCACTCACTAAAAAATAATCCAAACGCCAACCAATATTTTTTGCTCTTGCATTCATTCTATAACTCCACCAAGAATACTTAATTTCGTTTGGATAAAAATATCTGAAAGAATCTGTATATCCACCTTTTAGGAAATTATCCATTCCTCCGATTTCCCATTCAGTATATCCAGCCGTTTTATTGAAATTCGATTTTGGGTTTGTCAAATCTATCGGCTGGTGCGCTACATTCAAATCTCCACACAAAATAACGGGTTTGACCTGTTCTAAATCTTGCATATAAGCCAATAAATCTTTGTCCCATTGCATTCTGTAATCCAATCTTTTCAATTCATTTTGACTATTGGGAACATAAGCGGTAAGTAGATAAAAATCTTCAAATTCGGCTGTTATCAATCTTCCTTCAATGTCATGTTCTTCTCTTCCCAAACCTTTTGAAATAGAAATAGGTTCTTTTTTCGATAAAATAGCAGTACCACTATATCCTTTTTTCTCGGCTGAATAGGAATTTACAAAATATCCTTTTAATGATTCTAAAACTTCTGCAACTTGATCATCCTGCGCTTTAGTTTCCTGAAAACAGATCACATCTGCATCCAAATCTTTGATAATATCCACAAGTCCTTTCTTGGCCACAGCCCTGATTCCATTCAAATTCCAAGAGATTAATTTCATGTATAAAGTGATTTAATATAATGATTAATAAAAAAAGCCTACCCTCTCCCCTCTTCTAGTTGCTTTACCTTTTCCAACACAGCATCATTTAATGAAGTTTTATAAGATACGATATTCTGTTGCACTTTTTCGTCTGCCGTGCCGATGATTTGTGCGGCTAAAATTCCTGCATTTTTGGCTCCGTTTAATGCCACTGTTGCAACTGGAACACCTCCAGGCATTTGTAATATAGACAAAACCGAATCCCAACCATCAATACTATTAGAAGATTTTACCGGAACGCCAATTACTGGCAGCGGTGTAATAGAAGCTACCATTCCAGGAAGATGCGCAGCACCTCCAGCACCAGCAATGATAACTTTTATTCCTCTTTGATGGGCTTTTTCTGCAAAATCAAACATTCTTTTTGGAGTTCTATGAGCACTTACAATGGACAATTCGTAGGGAATATTTAATTCATCCAAAATTTTGGCTGCTTCTTTCATTACTGGTAAATCAGAATCAGACCCCATAATAATACTTACTAATGCTTGCATAATCTTCTTTTATTTATTTTGAAATTACTTTTATTTTTTCTTTAACTTCTCTAGCTTTCTCAATTGCATTTTCCAAAGAATCGTCCACTATGGTTATGTGTCCCATTTTTCGAAACGGTTTGGTAGTGCTTTTCCCATAAATATGAGGATGCACCCCTTCCATTTGTATAATTTCTTCAAATCCTTCGTAATATACGGGACCGCTATAATTATCTTCTCCAAGCAAATTAATCATCACAGCAGGAGATTTCATTTTAGTACTGCCCAAAGGCAAATTCAAAACAGCTCTTATTTGTTGTTCAAATTGTGAAGTGTAATTATTTTCAATGGTATGATGACCGCTATTATGCGTTCTTGGAGCACATTCATTTACTGACAAGTTGCCTTGCTTATCCAAAAATAACTCAACTGCCAAAATACCAACTAAATCCAAAGCTTCTGCAATTTTAATTGCTAAAGAAACGGCTTCTTTTTCAATACTTTCGGTAACATTTGCTGGACAAGATAAAAACTCAACCAAATTTGCTGTTTCGCTAAATTCCATTTCAACCAATGGATATAATGCCATTTCGCCTTTTTTATTTCTTGCAATAGAAATAGCTATTTCCTTTTCGATAGCTACTGCATCTTCAACTACAGAAGGAACTGGAAGAATCAACTCTAAATCTTTTTGGGATTGAATTACCGCAACTCCTTTTCCGTCATATCCGTCAGTTCTTGATTTCTGTACAAATGGATATTGTAATTTACCTTCTTTGATTGCATCTATAATTTGATCTGCATTTTCGTACAATTCAAAATTGGAAGTTGGAATCTGATGCTTTTGATAAAACAGCTTTTGCAATCCTTTATCTTTGATAGTTTCCAATAATTCAGGATCTGGAAATATCGCTTTGCCTTCTGATTTTAATTTTTTGAGTGCTTCAATATTTACGTGCTCAATTTCAAATGTAATTAAATCTACCTTTTTTCCAAATGCATAAACGGCATCAAAATCAGTGTGATGATCTTTGGTAAATTCGTTACAAACTTTTGCAGCGGGGCAATCTTCATTTGCATCTAAAACATGAGTTGATACATCCCAATTGGCAGCGGCTAGACCTAACATTTTACCTAATTGCCCTCCACATATAATTCCTAGTTTAAAATCAGAACTTAAATATTTTGACATCTAAAATAATTTTGACGCAAAGTTAGAAATTATAAATATAAACTTTCGTTTTAATAATCCATTAATTGTTTTAATCGCTCTAAAGCTTTTTGATTATTCTCATCTGAAAAAGCATTTTTGATGTTTCTTTTATCTAAAGAAGTGAGATGCCAACTCATTGAAATAGGTTTTGTTTCTTCTTGTTTCATATAAAATGTTAACATATCAAAGTCTCCTTTATACCAATCAGGAACTGCTTTAAGCAATTGATCATTTACATAGTCGTGCGTTTTTACTGTATTGCTATAAAAAGAAGTAAAAGGTGCTAATAGTCGTTGTAGAATAGTTCCATTATTAGGGTTCGACACTTCAAAAAACTTTTCTTTATCTCTAATCTGAACAACAATAACTCCACTAGTGTTTGTACTGATCCAATTTTTAAAAACTCTTAAATAATCTAAACTGGTTTTTAGACCAAAATTATCTCTAATACCAGCATCCATAAGTTCAATTGGCGGATCTGTAGGCATTGTTACCATGGGAAGTATATACGGAAAGGTTGCACTCATTCTTATCGCACTTGTTATTTTCAAATTATAGGGGTCATTGTCTTTAAATAACCTAGTAAACTCAACATTTTCCATAGAATAATGTGTTTCCACATAATTCGTATCAGAATTATGAGTTAAGTAACTAATTCTTTGAGGAGAAATCAAAAGCCTTCTACCATCATTTACAACATAAGGACTATAAATCATCATTGGAATTTGAGCATTAAATTCAGGTGAAAAATAATCTCCTAATCTTTTATCTTCTAGATTTCCATTAATGTTTTTAATCAACTTTTGCTCAAATGAATAGCCCCTATCTTTGGTATATGAATATTTTCCGTCATCAAAACTTTGATATCTAAACAAGAAATCTGTAGTTACAATTCCAAAAGCAACTGGGTTAAGCAAGTCAATACCCAACTGTTGTATTAATCTATCTTGGTTTATATCTAAATTAGGATTACTTTGTTTTTGAAGAAATAGTTCTCTATAATAACTCGCTCCAATCATACCTCCAGACGCTCCCGTAATTAAGTGTGTTTGATTAAAAAAATCGTCTCCAAATTCTTTTTGTAATTGCATCAACACTTCCATTGTCCAAACACTTGCTCTAAGTCCTCCTCCACTTATGTTTAAGAGGATTAACTTTGGTTTTTTGTTAGGTTTTATTTTTTGATTTTTGATTTTCCAATTCTCTAAAATCTGAATACCATCTCGAATAGAGTTATTATAATCTTGTTGATTTTTAGACAACAATGATAAACTATTCCAAGAGTATTCATTTTTTATACTGTAATCTATTCCATAAGCATAATTTCTAAAACGAAAACTATCAGATTTGTTAGAAACAAAATTTATCAATACCAAACTGAGTATAATAACAGACAACGTCCATCCTTTAAACCAACTATATAAAGCGCTAAAAAACAATAAGAAAAGTGTAAATAACATCATAATACTTGCTGCTGCAGGAATCATTACCCATTCTACTTCTCTGTAAATACCCAATATCAAAAATGAAATGATAAATACAATCTCAAAAATGGATGCATTGATGTGATTTTGAGCAAAAACTAATTTCAGTAAATTTTTGTCATAGTGAGATGTATCTCTTGCTGTTCTTATGGATATTGGCGAAAAAATATAAGTATCTACTCTCCAAACTCTTTTTTTAGTTCTTCTTTTATACCATGAGGTTTCTCTCATGAAAGCACCCTCTTTTACTTTTTTTGGTGGCAATCCTTCAAAGTATTTCTCATCTTTTCCACTCAATTTAAAAATATTCTTATTGAAATAAACAAAGAATATCATGGAGAAAAATATAAAAATCACAATTCCTGCAGAAAAACAAACTAAGTTAAAAATAGCAATTGAAGGTTCAATCAATTCCTGTTCAATCTGAAAATGATATGATTTATATATGTAGGCGACATAAAATAATAGAGGAATTATGACATTATTGTAGCAAAATTTCAAAAAAGGTCTTGACAAAGTCGCTAAAAATCTAAATTCATCAGCATGAAGAATATAACTATATGTATTGAAAGCCATTAAAAACCCTCCTAAAGAAAACCCCAGAATTGCAAAAGACAACCAATTAATTACACCTAAATATTCTGGGCCTAAAAATAAAAATGGAACACCAAATTTGCTTCCCATCATATTGAAAATATATAGAAAAAGAAAAATCCAAAAAATCATCAACATATGATTTCTTTTGAAATGAAGTAAGACTAATTGAATTGGAAAAAAATAAAAAATCTTTGACCAAATTGTCTTTCTTCTTGCCATATTTCTAATTCTATTTATCAAACTTTATTCTATACTAAAGGCAAAAAAAAGGAGGCTTAAAATGTAAGCCTCCCAAATGTAAGTTTATTTTTCAAATTATCTTAATAATTGAATAGAATATTGTTTAATCACGGGGTTAGGAATTCTTTCTCCTGTAGCATCATTGTATGTACTTCCATAACTTCCATTTATAATTACAAAGTATGTTCCCTCTGCACAATCTTTTCCATCATTTTTGTTTTTACCATTCCATTGAAAGTTTGCCTCTGTAGATTCGAATACTATTTTACCCCATCTATTATATATGGTTACATCCATCTCATCAAAACAAGGATCATTTGAACCTGAAAGTTCAAAGAAATCATTTTGACCATCTCCATTAGGTGTAAAAACATTTGGTATAGGATTTACAACACCCACAGGAGGTTCAACGGAAACTTGCATCGATTTAGTTTCAGTAAGATTGAAACAAGGTGTATATAATGTTGCAGTATAATCTAATGTATAATTTTTTAGAACAACATCATCACATTGTGGTGTCCAACAATATCTAATGGCAACAGTATCCAAACCTATAACTTCACCATTTGTGTATGAATAATTGTAGATAGTGACAGTATCTAACCCTTGAAAATTTGTATAATAATACTCACCATTAGAGTCTTGTGCTGGTGGTACATATGCCTCTTGATAATTAAAACCTGAACCTAATGGTTTTAGCCCTAAATTATAACCAGATTGAGTTAAATCATTGGTTAACATTTCAAAACATATTTCGGTATCGTAAGTTACTCCTATAGAATCAGGTAAATTAAATTCTATTGGGGTAGGCTCATAAAACACTTCAACATAATAAGTTTTTGATAAAGTATCAGAACCTCCACAGCCAATTGTATTTGCCTCAAGATTAATGATGAACGTATCATCTATACTCTCACAATCAGGAGTAATACAGAATCTAAATGGTATTTGTCCAACACCAGTGTAGGTTTGATTAATTGGAATTACGAATAATTCGGGTACAAATAGAGTATCTTGACCGAAGAAGTTCGTATAATAACTCTCTCCATTTAAGGTTTGTGTTGGCACATAATTATCTTCTAATTCGAAATTTGGAGAATTTAACCTAACTTCAATAGTATCTGATATAAAATCTAAATCTACTAATATGTCAAAACAAATTTGATCACCATAAGTTACTTGTAAAGTATCACTCGCGGCATCTATGTTTGCCTGTGGTATTGGATCATGTTCAATTAATAAAATCACTTCCTTTTGAGTAGTATCTGAACCTGAACATCCTAATGAGTAGGCAAGTAAATCAACATGATAAGTAGAATCAACATCTTCACATTGAGGAACCCAACAGTATCTTAAAAATATTTCACCTACACCTTCATAAATTCCATTATCCTCTACAAAATGAGACATGACAGCATCATTAGCCGTATTGTTAAAGTTGTTGTATATATAATCCGAACCTACCTGTGTAGGTGGTAAGAAAGTACCATCTAAGTCAAAATCAATACTTGATGGAAATAAATAAATAGTATCAGATCCATCAGTATCAGAAACACTTAAATCAACACAAATCGAGTCACCATAATAAACTGAAACAGTGTCTGCAACATCAATAGTTGGTGGTGAATCTACAGAACAAGGTAGAGAAGCATATTGAACATCTCTTCTCACCTCTCCTATTTTAATTCCATTTCTAAACTCCTCTACTCTAACAGCAAAAACAAATTCACCTTGAATAATTGGAGCTGCAGCAATTTCTCCAGTAACTGCATTAATATTCATTGCAGGAGTACCTCCACAAACATTTGCTAAACTGTAACCAGCAGCCCAATTGATTGAAGGATAGTAAGGATATGCTCCTGATCCTGCTTGAGTTCCGTTGGTGGTTGAAGACATTAAAGGATTTACCAAAGTGAAAGATAAAGAATCGCCATCAGGGTCTGAGACATTATAGAACCATGTTTTTACATTGGAAATACACAAATATGCATCACTTGGGAAATTACCAAAATCAGGAGATGAATTTTGACCAAAAGCTGGGTCTGGCATCTCAGCATAAAAACAAAGACTAGTAGAACCTGGGGTTTGAATATTATCTATAGCACCACTTCGCGCATAAATATTTGATTGTAAATAATATCCATTTGCATTGTCTGGAATAAAAACGTTATTGATATAATAAATTCTTTCATCAATACAAAGTGTGGTTGGTGTATAACAAGAATCTCCTAACTCCAAATCGAAATCATCAGTATATTGATTTAACAACAAACTTGCTTGTTGAACATTTGTTCCTTTCACATAAATCCCTAGAGTTTGAGAAGTTGCTAAAGCAATAGCACCAGGATTACAATCTTTATATACTCTTAGTTTGATATTATAGGTATTGGGAGAAACCCATTCGTAAAAAATATCTCCACCACTAACGTGAGAAGCATTAACTTTTTGAGTTAAAAAAAATATTAATAATATACTGAATCCTAATTTAAATAATTTCATCTATATTTTTTTTATTGGTAATTAACTTGAATTAATTTTCAAGACGCCAATTTAAAACAAAAAGTTGCAAAAAGCCTAATTTTATTTTATTTTTTTACTTAAAGTATTGAATTTATTTAAATTATATGATTCAAAACTGTTTTTAAAATTATTTTTGTTAGCATCATTATAAATTTGTGAATGATACTTTGAGTATTTTGATATACATTTGCAATACTCTAAATAGCAATTAATATGAAGACTTGGACTAAAGACGAAATAAGAGACCTATATAATAAACCTTTAATGGAACTAATGTATCAAGCAGCATCTGTTCACAGAGAAACTTTTGACCCATTGGAAGTTCAAGTAAGTACTTTAGTTTCCATCAAAACTGGAAACTGTAGTGAAGATTGTGGTTATTGTCCTCAAGCGGCAAGATACAATACAGGTATCAACACACACGACCTTATGCCTCTTGAAGAAGTAATACAAAGAGGAAAAGAAGCCAAAGCAAATGGTTCTAGTAGAGTTTGTATGGGTGCATCTTGGAGAAACGTAAAAGAAGATGATGATTTTGATCAAGTTCTTGAAATGGTTCGTTCATTAAATCAAATGGATTTGGAGGTTTGTTGTACTTTAGGTATGCTTACAGAAAACCAAGCGAAAAGATTGGCCGATGCAGGTTTGTATGCTTATAATCACAACTTAGATACTTCAGAAGAATACTATAAAGAAGTAATTTCTACAAGAGGATTTGAAGATAGATTAAAAACGATAGACAATGCTAGTAAAGCTGGATTGACTGTTTGTAGTGGAGGAATATTGGGGATGGGAGAAGCAGATGAAGATAGAATTGGAATGCTTTACACACTCAATCTTATGAATCCAAGACCTGCTTCTGTTCCAATCAATGCGCTTGTGGCTGTTGAAGGAACTCCTATGGAAGACCAGAAGGAAGTGTCTATTTGGGAAATGGTAAGAATGATTGCTACTACAAGAATTGTAATGCCACATTCTTATGTGAGATTGTCTGCGGGTAGAACTCAAATGAATCATGAAGGTCAAGCACTATGTTTCTTGGCTGGAGCGAATTCTATATTTGCTGGAGAAAAATTATTGACTACTCCAAATCCAGAGTTCAATTCCGATATGCAACTTTTTAATGAGTTAGGAATTAAACCTATGCCTGCATACAAAAAAGGACCAAAACCTGAAATCAAAGAATCTTATAAACAAAGAAGCGAAGAAGCAGAAAAACCAAAATGGTCTAGACCGGGACATAAAATCGAAAGAAACGAATTGGCTAAACAAAAAGCAAAAGCCGTTAAAGGTGATTTTGAACCAAGAAAAGTAAGTTCCGTAGATAAAATATAGTTCCTTAAATTTCGTTTTTTTTTCTAATTTAATGCTCTTCTATTGACATCGTCAAAAAAAGTTTATATCAGTGTCACGAATGATTTAACAACAGATCAAAGGGTTCACAAAATGTGTACATCGCTTTCATTTGAAGGTTTTGAAGTGCATCTTGTAGGTAGAAAACTCAAAAATTCTCTGGCTTTAGATAGAACCTATGCTACACACAGAATGCAACTTCTTTTTAATAAAGGTGCTTTATTTTATGCTTCTTACAATATAAGATTATTTTTCTTCTTGCTATTCAGAAAAGTGGATGTACTTCATGCCAACGATTTGGATACGCTTTTAGCTAATTATCTTATCAGTAAATTGAAAAGAAAACCTATCATTTACGACAATCACGAATATTTTACGGGAGTTCCCGAAATTCAAAATCGAAAATTTGTAAAAAGTGTTTGGACCAAAATAGAAAAATGGATTTTTCCTAAACTTCAACATATTTTCACAGTAAATGATTCCATTGCTTCTTTATATGAAAAAGAGTATCAAATCAAACCTAAAGTCATTCGAAATATTCCTTTACAACAAATTGCTCCTTTGAAATTTACCAAAGAACAGTTAGGACTTCCAACAGACAAAAAAATATTAATCCTACAAGGAGCAGGCATCAATATAGATAGAGGAGCAGAAGAACTCCTTGAAGCTATAGCACTTTTGAAAGATTATTTCTTGGTCATAATAGGCTCTGGAGATGTTATTGAAACTTTAATAGTTAGAGCCTCAAAGGAAGATTTGAAAGATAAAACTCTATTTAAAGGGAAATTGCCTTATGAAGAAATGATGCAATATACCCAGCTTGCTGATGCTGGATTAACACTTGATAAAGCCACCAATACCAATTACAAATACAGTCTTCCGAATAAAGTTTTTGACTATATCCGAGCAAATATTCCAGTAATTAGTTCTGAAATCATTGAGATTGAGAACATTATAAAAAAGTACGAAATTGGTGCAATAATCCCAAGCCATAAACCGTTAGAAATAGCAGAAACCATTGAATATTTTTTTAAGACTACAGACTTTATCGAAATCAAAAGAAAATTAGTTTATTCATCTGAGCAACTTTCTTGGGAAAATGAAGTCTATAGTATGTTAGAAACCTACAGAAGTCTAAACCAATAAGTGAGTCAAGAAATACATTTAATATCATTTGACGTTCCGTTTCCACCCAATTATGGTGGAGTTGTAGATGTTTACTATAAGATTAAGGCTTTTAAGGAAATTGGTATTGATGTTCATTTACATTGTTTTGAATATGGAAGAGGTAAACAAGAACATTTAGAATCAATTTGCAAATCTGTACACTATTATAGAAGAGACGAAAACAAATTGAATTTTCTCAAGAAACAACCTTTTATAGTTGCATCAAGAGCTAATGCTATGTTATTGGAACAACTTAAAAAAGACAACTTCCCAATCATTATTGAGGGACTTCACAATTGTTGGCTCATAGAAGCGTTCAAACCTAGTGATAGATTGATTTACGTAAGAACACATAATGTAGAGCACGATTACTACAATGGACTAGCTAAAGTTGAAAGAAATTTAGCAAAAAAACAATATTATAAATGGGAAGCATCGAAATTAGAAAAATATGAAGATGTGCTCGCAAAAGCAGACGGATTGTTTTCTATTTCAAAAAATGATTACAATTATTTTCAAAATAAATATCAAAATGCGCATTTAGTTCCCGCCTTTCACTCTGGAATTGAAACTACAAGTAAAACTGGCAAAGGAAATTACGCTTTGTATCATGGAAATATGGCTGTTGGGGAAAACATAGAAGCTGCTACCTATCTGATAGAGAAAGTCTTTGCAGAATTACCCTACGATTTAATAATTGCTGGAAGTAATCCACCACAAGAACTAATTTTATTAGCAGAAAAATATGCTAACATTAGCATTCATAGCAATATTTCGGTGAGCCAATTGGAAGATTTAATAAAAAATGCTCACATCAATGTATTGCCAACTTTCCAACCCACTGGAATCAAACTCAAATTATTATCTGCTTTGTACAAAGGTAGATATTGTTTGGCAAATACTGAAATGATAGATAATACTGGTTTAGAATCTATTTGTCACATTGCCAATCAACCAATAGAATGGATTTTGAAAATCAAAGATCTATTTGGAAAAGAATTTACAGAAACGCATATCCAAAGAAGAAAAGACGTTCTGTATGCTAACTTTTGTAACACCCAAAATGCCAAAATCATTTCGGAATTACTTGAAAAGGTTTTAGTTGAGCAAAATGGATAAAATAATCACTTTACACATTCAATAGTTGATTGTACGTTTCTTTAATTTTTCGGCTATCTATACCAGATCTGTACATTTTGAAAACTTTGTAATTAGCTCGATTTACTTTATACCATCCTTTTCCATTGTATTTTCTTGTACTGATAAGAATATTTTTAGGAATAATCTTTAATGATTTTTCGTCCATTAACTTTTTGATCAAAGGATATTCTTCCATGATTTCCATCAACTCATCGAAACAACACATTTCGTAGAATTTCTTTTTCGTAATAAACAAAGATTGATCTCCTCCCCTAGCTACCAACCAGTGAAATCTTGTGAAAAATGCGTTGATTTTTAACATCATAGAATCAGAATCATAAGCACTTCGATAGCAAGCCGCTTTAAAACCCTCATCCAAAACTTTTTGAAAATCTGCTAAAAAATCTGCTGGAGGTAAAGTATCTGCGTGAACAAAATAATAATTCGAATATTGGGCGTTTTTTACACCTACATTCATTTGAACTGCTCTTGATGGTTGGGATTCAACTACTTTTACACCTAAATCATTTGCTATTTGAACAGTATTATCAGTACTTCCGCCATCCACTACTATTATTTCAAAATTTCCTGATAAATTTGTATGTAAATGATTAATTAGACGTCCAATATTTGAAGACTCATTTAGAGTTGGAATAATTATTGAAATTTCTAACATCATAAAACTATCAAAAAATGAAGACATCACAAATATTGACATTATTTTTTACTTTTTGGCTATTCTCAATGTTAAGTTTTTCTCAGGAAAACAAAAAACATCAAATTTGGAACGAATTATTACAGAAAAATGTGGACGAGAAAGGGAATGTAAATTACAAAGGATTCATCTCCGAAAAAGCCAAACTTCAAAAATATTTAGACGCTTTGAGCATAGAAGCACCCAAAAGAGATTGGTCTAAAAACGAAAAACTAGCCTATTGGATCAATGCGTACAACGCATATACAGTAAAATTAATCATCGACAATTACCCTACAAAATCTATCAAAGATTTGGGTGGAGTTATATATAAAGTAAACACTCCTTGGGATATTAAGTTTATCACCATTGAAGGAAATTCTTGTGATTTGAACAACATCGAACACGGCATTCTGAGAAAAGAATTCGATGAACCAAGGATTCACTTTGCTGTGAATTGCGCCTCTATTTCGTGTCCAGTATTGAGAAACGAAGCTTACGTAGCAGAAAAATTAGAGCAACAACTCCATGAACAAACTTCTAGATTCATCAACGACCCCATTCGCAACAAAATCAATAGTTCAACTGCCGAATTATCTAAACTATTCAGCTGGTACAAGGGAGATTTTACCAAAAACGGGACTTTAGAAGCATTTATAAACCAATACGCCAAAACAAAAATAACTTCTCAAACCAAAGTTTCATTTATGGAATATGACTGGAATTTGAATGAGTAAGATGAAATAAGAAAAGCGACCTCAATCATACTAACAAATCAATAAAAAGAATATCTTTGGTAGAATAATTATTAATTAAGCATATAGTTATGAGTTCCGCAAAAATATCTATACGTTTCTTTGACGATAGGGAAGTTAGAGCCATTTGGGATGAAAGTAATGCCAAGTGGTGGTTTTCGGTATTGGATATTGTTGCTGTTCTTACAGATCAAAATGATTATACAAAAAATCGTAATTATTGGAAATACCTTAAAGCAAAATTAAAGAAAGAAAATAGTCAAGTGGTTAGTGCCACTACCCAGTTGAGAATACTTGCTCCAGATGGAAAAAAACGTCTTTCAGACATGTTAGACTACAGCGGTATAATCGATTTGGGAAAAGAGTTCCCCAGCAAAAAAGCAAACCGATTTATTGAGTGGTTCACATTTAGTGACGAGAGTATAGATGGAAAAAGTAAAACAAAGGCTTATGCATTATTTGAAAGTTCATTTATTG
>CAWUIK010000018.1:0-37507 GCA_963922585.1 uncultured Flavobacteriales bacterium
ATACAAAAAGGGTTTGAGAATACTTCCTGTACTTCTTGGCGCCTGAATAATATCCACTTGGTTGCCGTGTTCGTTTTTATCATCAGTTGTATTTCCAACATAAGCGATTACTTTTCCTGTTTCGATGTCCATTACCAAAACTGCAGCATTATGAATTTGATTTTCCTTCAATTTTTGATGATGAAAAACTACTAACTTTATTAATTCTTCTTGTAAAAACATATCCAAATTCGTTTTCACCCATTTGCCTTTCATTCCTTTTCTAATTGACTGTTCAATAACATGTGGTGCTAAGTTGGGTAAGTTTGGCGGTGCAATTGGTAAGGGTTCTGATTTTGCCAATTTCAATTCAGTATTATCGATGATACCTACTTCATACAATCTTTCCAAAAGTCGATTCCTTTTGTTCAATAATTTCGGTCTGTTTTTAGAAAGATGTAATAATCCTGGCGCATTGGGCAAAACTGCCAACAAAGAAGCTTCTGCCCAACTTAAATCCTCTGCTTTTCTTCCAAAATATCTCCAAGCTGCGGCATCTATGCCTACCACATTTCCTCCCATCGGAGCATTGGATGCATACATTGCTAAGATTTCATCTTTGGAATAAGTCCACTCCATTCGTGTTGCCTGAAAAACTTCAATAACTTTTTCTGAAACAGTTCTCCCCTGACCTTTTCTGGATAATCTTACTACTTGCATCGTAATCGTACTTCCTCCGCTCACTACTTTTCCAGCACTGATGTTTTGTTTCATCGCTCGTCCAAAAGCACTAATGCTAAACCCCATGTGTTCATAGAAAGTTCTATCTTCAAATTGTAAAATCGCTTGTTTGAATTTTTCGGGAACATCGGTTCTAGGAGGAAATCGCCACTGACCGTCATCTGCGATTCTAGCGTTGAGAATATTTCCCTTTTCGTCTGTTAATACGGTGCAAGTAGGATCTTCAAAAAATTCATCAGGAGTGCAAAACAACCAGATTACAAAAATAACAGCCCAGGCAGATAGAAACCAATATTTCTTTTGCCAAACCCAATGAATAAATCTTTTGGGTATCTGTTTTATTTTATGAAACCTATTCACATTTCGAAAGTACTACAAATCTGTCAAAAACTGAAGAACAATTATTTTAAGTCTTATAAAACTTTATTATGTGATACAGAATAATGATTATATGATGAAAATAGACCTAAAACCAAAAAAGGCCTCGTTATTAACAACGAAGCCTTTTCTCAATTAAATATTTAATTAGAATTACTTTGAAAGAAATTCTGCTATTCCTTCGTGAGTTGCTTTTAACCCTTCTTGACCTTTAGACCAGTTTGCTGGACAAACTTCTCCGTTTTCTTCTAAGAATTGTAAAGAATCAACCATTCTGATAGCTTCTTCTACATTTCTACCCAATGGCAAATCATTAACTAATTGGTGTCTAACAACTCCTTCTCTATCAATCAAGAAAAGTCCTCTATATGCGATTAACTCACCTTCTGCAATCATTTCTCCATTATCGTCCCAACCAAATTCTCCTGCTAATACGTCATAGTTTGAAGAGATTGTTTTGTTGGTATCTGCAACGATTGGGTAGGTTACTCCTTTGATTCCACCATTGTTTTTCTCCATGTTCAACCATCCCCAGTGAGATTGCTCTGTATCTGTAGAACAAGCAATCAACTGTACATTTCTATCTTCAAAATCTTTTAATCTTTCTTGAAAAGCGAATAACTCTGTTGGACAAACGAAAGTAAAATCTTTTGGATAAAAGAATAAAATTACATACTTTCCTTTGAATTGTTCTAATGTGAAATTCTCAACGATTTCAAATCCATTAATCACTGCGCTTGCAGAGAAATTCGGGGCTTTTTTTCCTACTAAAACTGCCATTATTTTTATTTTTTAAGTTTAACAATTATTGAGATACAAAAGTAACATTTCAAAAACTCTTAAGCAAAGAAGAAAGCTAACTAATTTTTATTTTTTAAAATTTAATTCTATGTGTAACTTTGGTAACAATTATTGAAGTAATAAAAAGACTACATTTGTAAATTATTCATCAAACTTTTAAAATAATATACCATGAAAAATATCATCTTTATCTTAACAATCGGACTTACATCAGTTAGTTGTGCGCAATCTTCTAATGGAAATTCTGCAAATTCAGAAGTTTCAAATCAAAAAGCAGAACGCGTTAGTCAAACTAAATTCAAAGATTATATTTCTCAGAATCCTGATGTACTTATTGTAGATGTTAGAACAGCAGGAGAATATGCTGGAGGTAAAATTGGTAATGCTATCAATATTGATTTCAACAGTAATTCATTTCAAGATGAAATCAGTAAACTGGACAAAACAAAACCTGTTTTAATTTATTGTCAAGCAGGGGGAAGAAGTTCAAAAGCTCTTTCTATGATGAAAAATATGGGATTCACAACAGTTTTGGAACTTGAAGGTGGATATGGAAGTTGGAAAAAATAATTCCTTCTCCTTTCCCTACCCTAAATCGACCACTCATATAATTATCTTTTACATAATAGAAGCAAAAGTTTCTATTATGAAATTATTGTTTACTTTTGCGTTTCATCGTAATTTGAAGATATAGTGAAGAAAATTTTATTTATCAGTTCTATCCTTTTTTTATGGATTGGAATTGCAACAGCTCAAAAGACAGGTACCATTAGAGGAACTGTTTATGACAAGGCATCGGGAGAACCTGTAATTTTTACTAACGTTCTTGTTCAAGAATTAGGAACTGGAGCATCTACAGATGTGAATGGTGTATATCAAGTAAGTCAAGTAAATGTAGGTACATACACTTTAATTGTTTCCAATGTAGAATATGAAAAATTCACCAAAGAAGTTGTGGTTGAAGCAGGAAGAATTAGTGTTGTAAATATTTATTTAGAAAAAGGTCAAGTTTTGGATGACTTCACATTAAACGCTACCAAAGAAGACAATAAAACCAATGTAAATTCTTCAACCATAAAGGCAACCAAGAAAGAAATATCTGCTGTAGTTTCTACTGGAGGTGAGCCAGATTTGGCTACTTATTTTCAAACGGTACCAGGTGTTGTAACAACTGGAGATCAAGGAGGTCAAATGTATATTAGAGGTGGTTCACCAGTTCAAAACAAAGTACTTTTGGAAGGATTGGTTATTTATAATCCTTTTCACTCTATAGGTTTTTTCTCAGTTTTTGATACCGAATTAATTAAAAATGCTGAAATCTACACAGGTGGTTTTGGAGCAGAATATGGAGGAAGAATTTCTTCAGTAATGGATGTTTCATATGTTGACGGTAACAAAAAAGAATTAAGAGGTAGAGCAAGTGTAAACCCATTTGGAGCGAAATTGACTTTGGAAGGGCCTATAAAAAAACTAAAAGACGACAAACTTGATGACGGAACCATTTCTTATGTATTTTCTGCAAAAACTTCTTATTTAGAGCAAACATCCAAAATTCTTTACAACTATGTTGCAGAGGAAGGCTTACCATTCAACTTTACAGATATTTTTGGTAAAATAACTTTTAATAATCCTACTGGAAGTAAATTTAATTTATTTGGATTTAACTTTACAGATAGAGTAAAATGGCAACAAAGTTCTAATTTGAACTGGAATTCATTTGGTGGAGGTACGAATTTTGTTTTGTTACCAACAGGATCTCCAATTCAAATTAGCGGAAAATTTGGATATTCTAAGTATTTAATTCAACTTTCAGAATACAATGCATTACTTGATGAAAGTGATATCACAAGACAAAGTGCAATAGATAATTTCAACTTAGGATTCGATTTTAAATATTTCCTAAAAGAAGATGTGGTTAAATATGGAATTGAAGTACTTGGTTTTGCTACAGATTTTAGTTTGAAAAACTCTGTTGGAAGAGTTGTAGAGCAAAACAACAGCACAACAGAAATTGGCGCCTATGTAGATTATAGAATCAACAGAGGTTTATTGATCATAAACCCAAGTTTTAGAGCTCAATATTATGCTTCTTTAGGTAATTTTTCTCCAGAACCTAGACTTGGTCTTAAATATAATGTAAACGAAAACTTTAGATTGAAAGCTGCTGGAGGTGTTTATTCTCAAAACCTTATCGCTGCTAACTCGGATAGAGACGTTGTAAATTTATTTTACGGATTCCTTTCTGGTCCAGATAATCTTCAAGAAAACATTATTACTCCAGATGGAGATGTAAAAGAAAGAAAACATGCACTTCAAAAAGCAACACATGCTATTATTGGTGCTGAGCAAGATTTAGGGAAACACTTTTCTTTGAATGTTGAAGGGTATTATAAATGGTTCACGCAATTGACTAACCTTAACAGAAACAAAGTATATTCTGATGATACAGATAATAGAGATAAACCTGATGTTCTAAAAAAAGATTTTATCATAGAATCTGGCTCTGCTAGAGGTGTGGATTTAGTAGCTAAATATTCTGCAGATAGATTGTATGTTTGGTTTGTTTATTCACTTGGTAAGGTAGATAGATGGAACGGTATTGATACTACTTATTCTCCAGTATTTGATAGAAGACATAATGTGAACATAGTTGCAACTTATTTCCTAGATAAAGATCACAACTGGGAATTAGATTTAAGATGGAACTTCGGTAGTGGACTTCCTTTTACTCAAACTCAAGGATATTATCATAATATTGATTTTACTCAAGGATTAGGAACTGATATCACTTCTGCTAATGCTGATAATTTGAGTATTATTTATGGAGACTTAAATGCTGGAAGACTTCCTACATACCATAGATTGGATTTATCTATTAAAAGAACTTTCAAGTTCTCTGAAAAATCGATACTAGAACTAAATGGAAGTGTTACGAATGCCTATTCTAGAGAAAATATTTTCTACGTAGATAGAATCACTAACAAAAGAGTAAACCAGTTGCCAATTCTTCCAAGTTTTGGTCTAAATTGGAAATTTTAATTTTTGGTATTTGAAAGTGGAAAATTCAAATAATAAATTTGTCTTTTCTTTTTTTCCTGCACAAAAAAAACATTTCAAAATCATTTGTAATATCTCTGATGCTCAATTAGGCAAAGGTTATCTTACTTATGATACTCTTCTAAAAAAAATAAATCATCAAAATATCATATTCAAAACTGTAGAATTTGAATCTAAAGTAATTGGATTCTACATATTTCATCTACAAACTCAAGAATACAGTCTCTTTAGGAATTTAAATATCGTTAATTTAGATAAAAACAATTCGAGTTTAATCATCAAAACCATTGTAATTTCTGATGAATATCAAAAAAAAGGCATAACCAACAATATATTACTTGAAGCAGAAAAAATTGCTCGACAAAATAACATCAATAAGATTTACTGTTTTGCATGGCAACATCAATCTTCTAAAACTATCCCAATGTCAAAAATATTACAAAAAAATGGCTACTCGCTATCGCAAACCATCGATGACTTTTGGAAAGAAGAGAGTATAACTAAAGATTTTGAATGTCCAATTTGCAATACTCCTCCTTGCCTTTGTTCATTGGTGATTTACACCAAAAATATTTAACTTATTTTTTAATTAATTGATAAACTTTAGTCACCAATTTAACTAAAAAGAAAACAAGAATTCCAAAAAGGAGCCCAATTGTAAACTCCTGAATAATAGCAGGTAATTGATGTAAAAAGCCATGAAGAAAATCAATTTTATGGGTAAAAATCCCTCCTGCTACTATCAGTAAAGCTATAGTTCCTATTACCGTAAAACTTTTGATAACCCAAGGCAATGATTTCACCAAAAAAGAACCAAAAGTATACGAAAAGCCTTTTTGCCCTTTGCTATATTTAATTAATTGCAATCCAAAATCATCCATCCTAACAATTAGAGCTACTATACCATAAACCCCTACAGTAGCTAAAATGGCAACTACAGAAACAGTCATGATTTGTACCGCTAAACTCTGTTCTAAAACGGTTCCTAAAGCAATAATTACAATTTCAACTGAAAGTATAAAGTCTGTTGTAATTGCAGATTTAATTTTAGTTTTCTCAATTTCTAAAATTTCTTCTTTGGAGGGTACTGAATCTGTTGAAATAACTTCATCATTTTTGTCATGACGATGAAACAAATAGTGAACAATTTTTTCTACACCTTCATAAGCCAAAAAAAGACCTCCTAAAACAAGAATAATTACAACTGCGATAGGCAAAAATGCACTTAAAAGAAATGCTATTGGCAAAATAATCAGTTTATTGACAAAGGAACCTTTTGCAATTGCCCATAAAACAGGCAACTCTCTATTGGATACAAAGCCAGTTGCTTTTTCTGCATTTACAGCCAAGTCATCTCCCAAAATACCTGCTGTTTTTTTGGTTGCAACCTTACTCATACTCACTACACTATCCATGAGAGAAGCAATGTCGTCCAAAAGCACAAAAAATCCTGAAGCCATTTGTATTAAATTTTTGAAAGGGTAAATTTAAGCGAAATTATTTGCAAAGCATCTAAATAATGAAATTGACTTTTTCAAAATTTGTTATGAATAACTATTTTAAAAGTAAATTTTTATATTGGATTCATCATGTATCTTGCACTCCCATGAAGTTTTTGTATCTTACTATAGTTTTAATAATTTTTTCATTTCTCTTTTCATGCGAGAGAGAAAATCAAGAATGTATTGAAGGAAATAACAGTATTGAAGAAATTCAAGAAATTGACAGCACAGCATTTTACGACAGTATTTACGAACCATACAAGTATGCAATTGATACTTTCTTTTTAAACAAGAACAAGAACAAGGAGTTTTATGGCACTGTGCTAATTGCAGAAAAAGGCAGAATTGTTTTCCAAAACAGTTATGGCTATGCCAATCTCAAAACCAAAGACACGCTTACATTAGAGCATACTTTTCAATTGGCTTCTGCAAGTAAACCCTTCACTGCTATAGCGATGATGCAGTTAGTAGAAAAAGGAAAAGTAAAATTGACAGATGATGTGAAAAAATACATTTCTAATTTTCCATACGAAGGTATCAATATACATCAGTTGCTTAGTCATAGAAGTGGATTGAGTCAATACACTCATTTTTGTGATGCTCCTGATAGTATTTGGTCAGACAAACACAAAACCATAACCAATAATGATGTATTGAATATCATTGAAAAATACATTCCAATGGTCAATTATGCTCCTAATCAAACGCATTACTATTGCAACACAAACTATATGCTTTTGGCATCAATCATTGAAAAAGCTTCTGGGCTTTCACTTAAAGAATATCTCAAAAAAAATATTTTTGAACCTAGTGGAATGAAAAGTACGGTTTTGTATCATAGAGATAATAAAGAAGAACTTGTAATGCCTGCTCAAGGATATAATGGTGCTTTCAATCCGGTTATAGATATTTATTTAAATGGTGTTGTAGGTGATAAAGGTATTTACTCAAATGTTCACGACTTACTAGCATTTGATAAAGCTTTGTATGATAACAAATTAGTCGCAGATTCTACCATGCAATTGATAATGCAAGATCAAAACGAATTACAAAACAATGGGCAAAACTACGGGTATGGATTTCGAATATACCCAGAATCTGAAATGGGGAGAATCGTATTTCATACTGGATGGTGGAAAGGTTTCAGAACCTATTTCATAAGAATTACTGAAAGCCAAAAAACAGTGATTGTGCTTTCTAATATCAAGCGAGGAAAATTCTTTGATGTAAGAGAATTGGCAAAAATGAGTAAGTTAGATTAAAAACTAGTTCAAAACTAAAACCCTCTATACATAAATTTCAATTTACACAAATATCTCTTTAAGCATATTAATTTTCTTTACTAAGCCTCTAAACTCCTCAAAATTTAAGTTTTGTTGCCCATCTGAGAATGCTTTTTCTGGTTCGTAGTGCATTTCCACTATTGCTCCATCTGCTCCTGCTGCCAAACTTGCTAGTGTAATTTTTTCTACATGTTTACGAATTCCAATTCCGTGTGATGGATCTGCAATTACAGGCAAATGACTTTTTTCTTTCAAAATTGGTATGGCATTGATATCAAACGTATTTCTATATGCATTTTCAAAAGTTCTGATACCTCTCTCACACAACATCAATTTTTCATTTCCTGCAGAAAAAATGTATTCGGCTGATTGTAGTAATTCATCAATAGTGCCTGAGATGCCTCTTTTAATCATAACTGGTTTGTCGATTTCTCCTAGTGCATCAAGTAAATTGAAATTTTGGGTATTTCTTGCGCCCACCTGAAATATATCTACATAATCTGCCATCTCTCTGATTTGAGAAACCTGCATTACTTCTGTAATGATTTTAATACCATTGGCTTTGCATTGAGCGTGAAACATTTTAAGACCATCAATACCCAAACCTCTAAAAGAATAAGGAGAACTTCGTGGTTTGTAAACACCTCCTCGCATAATTTTTACGTTGTTTTTCAACAATTCTTTTACTATCCTTTCTACTTGTTCTTCACTTTCAATTGCACAAGGTCCAGCCATTAGTGAAAAATCTCCTTCTTGAATTACTACATCATCGCCTAAGTCTATTCTAGTAGGATTTACTTTCCATTGTCTAGATACTAATTTATAACTGTCTAATACTCTGTGAACGTCTTTTACACATGCCAGATTTCCGATCTTTCTTATATCAAATTCTTTATTTAGAATACAAACTAAATAATGGTTAAATTGTGTATTAACCTCAACCTTTTTAATGTTGTTTTGAATTAATAGTTCATCTAATTCTGCTCGTTCTTTTGACGTGCTATTTTTATGAAGTTGAATAATCATTTTCTAATGTTTTTTATAAATGTTTGTATACTTTCTTTTCCAGTTCCTTCTTGTTTTATATGCTCAATAAATGCTGTTCCAATAATAGCACCGCTGCTATATTGACATGCGTTTTCGAAAGTTTCTTTATTTTTAATTCCAAATCCAATAAGTGTAGGATTCTTTAGGTTCATTTGTCTTACTTTGTCAAAATAATCATTTTGAGCATCCATTTTATTGTCGCCTCCAGTTATACTGTTGGAAGATACCATATACACAAACCCTTTGGATAATTGATCAATTTGATGGATTCGTTCAATACTTGTTTCTGGCGTGATAAGTAAAACATTAGCAATCTTATTTTCATCAACTGTAGATTTTAAATTGCTTTCGAAATAATCTAAAGGCATATCAGGAATAATCACTCCATCAATTCCAATTTCTTTACATTTTGCAAAAAACTCCTTTTCGCCAAACTGTAGTAAAGGATTCATATATCCCATTAGTATCAGTGGAATTTGAGTGTGCTTTCGAATGTCTTTGAGTTGTTCAAACAAAATCGCGAGTGTCATTCCATTTTCTATGGCTTTTCCGCTACTTTGCTGAATAACGGGTCCATCTGCCAAAGGGTCGGAAAACGGAAAACCGATTTCTATCAGATCTACACCTGCTTCATCTAGATTTTTTATGATATTACTTGTATCGTTTAAACTTGGAAAACCTGCCGTAAAATATATCGAAAGCAGATTGTTTTTTTTATCGTGAAATATTTTATCTATTCTGTTCATCTTACATATATTTTTGATAGGTTAACATGTCTTTATCTCCTCTTCCTGAAAGATTAATAACAACTACATCACTTGACTTTAATTGCATTTTATGCAAATATGCTAAAGCATGTGCACTTTCTAGAGCGGGAATGATACCATCTATTTTAGATAAATGAAAAGCAGCATCCAAAGCTTCTTGGTCTGTAACACTTACCACTTCTGCTTTACCAGTATCATGCAAATAGGAGTGCACTGGTCCAATACCAGGATAATCTAATCCTGCTGAAATAGAATGTGGCTCCACAATTTGCCCGTCATCTGTTTGTATCAGATAGGTTTTACTTCCATGGATGATTCCCTTTTTCCCTAAAGCAATGGTAGCTGCTGTTTTTCCAGAATGAATGCCTTCACCTCCAGCCTCTACAGCTATAAGTTTTGTTTTTCCGTTATCGATAAAATGGTAAAACGCACCGATAGCATTACTGCCTCCACCCAAACATGCAATCACATAATCAGGATGTTCGTTGCCTGTTTTTTCTTTCAGTTGGATTTTTATTTCTTCACTTATTACAGATTGAAATTGTGTAACTAAATCAGGATATGGATGTGGACCTACCACAGAACCAATGATGTAATGTGTATCTACAGGATTATTGATCCACTCTCTGATGGCTTCATTGGTAGCGTCCTTAAGTGTTTTGCTTCCACTGGTTGCTGCAACTACTTTTGCTCCTAATATTCGCATACGTTCTACATTTGGTTTTTGACGCGCTATGTCAATTTCGCCCATAAATATTGTACAATCTATGTTCATTAGCGCACAAGCGGTAGCGGTAGCAACACCATGTTGTCCTGCACCTGTTTCGGCTATAATACGTTTTTTGTTTAAACGCTTTGCAAGAAGTACTTGACCTATTGCGTTGTTGATTTTATGCGCGCCAGTATGATTTAAATCTTCTCTTTTCAAATATACTTGCGCTCCAAACTGTGCTGATAAGTTTGAAGAAAAAAATAAAGGCGTTGGCCTTCCAACATAATCTCTAAGCAAACTTTTAAAGTCTTTTTGAAAAGAATCGGATTGAATGATTTGCTCATAATTTTCTTGTAATTCTTTTACATTAGGATAAAGCATTTCAGGAACGAATGCTCCTCCAAACGCTCCATAATATCCGAATTTATCTGGTCTTATATGAGTCATATTTATGTATTTTAGTTGTTATAATTTCTGCTAATTCAAATGATTTCGATGCAGGTTCTATCTCAATTTTGCTATTGATATCAAATCCGATTAATTGTGGATGAGAAAATGCAAGTGCTTCATCAATGTTTTCTATTCCTAAACCGCCACTTAAAAAGAAAGGAACATTGATTTTGTATTTATGAAGTAAATCCCAATTGAATGTTAAACCATTTCCTCCCTTTTCTTTGCCTTTTGTGTCAAACAAAAAATAGTCACATACTTTATGATAGGAATTGATATGTTCAAAATCAAAGTCGTCATCTATTTGAAATGCTTTTATAATTTGGATGTTGTTGGCTTTTAAATTTTCACAATAAGATGCAGATTCAAATCCATGAAGTTGAACAATATTTAGATCGTACTTTTTTATTGTTTGCAAAACAATACTTTCTTTTTCATCCACAAAAACACCAACTTTTTGAATAGATGCAGGTATTCTTTTTAGGTAAGTTTCATCATAGTTATCTCCAACATATCTTGAAGATTTTTTGTAAAAGATAAAACCTATCATATCTATTTTAAGTGTGATTATTGTATCAATATTCGAAGGGAACTTAAGACCGCAAATTTTAATTTTCATCTTGTAGTTGTTTTATTAATTCTTTGCATTTTTCTGCTGGATTGCTATGACGCATAAAGTACTCTCCAATTAAAAATCCATTAAATCCATTTTGTCTTAATTGTTGCATCGTACGAGCAGATTCAATTCCACTTTCAGCGATTTTAAGCAACTCTTTTGGAAGAAAATTTGCCAATCGAATACTGTTATCAATATCTACTTCAAAAGAGTTTAAATTTCGATTGTTAATGCCTGCTAAATCCACTACTGCACTTTCATTTTGTTGGATTTCATTTTCGTTATGAAATTCTAAAAACACTTCTAATCCTAGACTTTTGGCAAAATGAGAAAACTGAATAATTTCTTTTGGCGAAAGCATTTTTGCAATTAATAATATGACATCTGCTCCCATGGATTTTGCTTCTACAATTTGATATTCATCTACAATAAAATCTTTACGTAATATGGGGCAATAATTAAATTTTCGTGCAGTCTGTAAATCATCTTTTTTAGCTCCAAAAAAATGTTCATCGGTAAGAATAGACAATGCAGATGCACCTGATTGCATATATCCTAGTGTAACCTCCTGTACATTGGCATATTTATTAACATCTCCCTTTGAAGGTGATTTTCTTTTAAATTCTGCAATTATTCCATTTCTAGATGTGTCTGAAATATACTTTTTTAATGAAACACAAGGAGCGTCAAAGTAAGGCGATTGTTCCAGTAATTTGGTAGGATATAATCCTTTTTTTGAAGCCACTTCTTCAAGTTTATGTTGTTTTATTTGATCTAAAATATTCATGATAATTGTTTTAATGCGTTGAATGATTGTTTTGCTTTTAAGCCATAAAGCGAATCTTTTGCTTTTTCGAGGGCTTCATTTATTTCTATTTTTTGATGCGTTTGAATAGCCAAGGCAGCATTGGCTAATACGACTTCGTTTTGAGCTTTTGTTCCTTCCCCATTAAGTATATTCATGAAAATTGTAGCGGCTTCTTTTATTGTATTACCTCCATAAATTTCAGAAAGAGAAACCATTTCAAAACCAAAATAATTTGGTTTTATGATTTGCTCTTCATTATCTGTAATGAGTTTACATTCATCTGTTAATGAAACCTCATCAAAACCATCTAATGCATGGATGATCGTGTATTGCATTTGCTCTTCTTGAAACAAATATTGATACATCCTCGCTAATTCTAAACTAAAAACACCAACTAATTGCACTTTGGGTTGTGCTGGATTTACTATAGGGCCTAGCATGTTGAAAAATGTTTTTACGCCCAATTCTTTTCTTACGGGAGCTACAATTTTCATCGCTGGGTGAAATTGAGGAGCATGCAAAAAGCAGATATTGGCTTTATCTAATTGCTGTTTGAGTTTGCCTTCTTCCATTTGAAAGCGAATGCCTAACGCTTCTAAAACATTTGAAGAGCCAGAAACTGAAGACACACCATAATTTCCATGCTTTGCAACAGGAACATTTGCTCCAGCCACAACAAAAGATGATAAGGTAGAAATGTTGAAGGTATTTTTTCCATCTCCACCTGTTCCACACATATCCATAGCATTGTATTCAGAAAGATTTACTTGCGTGCAGAGTTCTAATAATGCTGCTCGAAAACCTTTCAGTTCATCAAGTGTGATGTTGCGCATGATAAATGCCGTAAGGAAAGATGCGATTTGATATTGATTGTATTTGCCTGAAGCAATATCAATCAATATTGCCCTTGCTTCGGCCTTTGATAAAGTTTTGTGTTGATATAAATGTTCTAAAATTTCTTTCATTTTGTTAATGCTTTTTTTGTTGTATTTTGGAATTTTTCTATTTCATTTAATGTTTAATCCAGTTATCAATAATTATTTTACCATTTTCAGTTAAAACCGATTCTGGATGAAATTGCACCCCTCTCAAATCAAACTTTTTATGACCAATTGCCATAATATTTCCTTTTGCATCTTTTGCTATTATTTCGAGATTATTGTTGAGTGTATTTTCTTCCACTACCCATGAATGATAATGCCCTATATTAAAATTCTTAGGACAATTTTCAAATAGATAATTTTCTTCAATAATTTCTATTTTAGAAGTGACACCGTGTAACGGTTCTTCTAAATTTTTAAGTGAAGTACCAAAACTTTCTGCTATTGCCTGATGTCCCAAACATACACCCAGAATACTTTTTGATGAAGCAAAATGTTGTATTATTTCAGGCATTAACCCTGCATCTTTTGGAATGCCTGGTCCAGGTGAAAGTAGGATTTTGTCAAATTTGTGTATTTCATCTAAAGAAATTTTATCATTCTTAACAACTGTAATGTCGTTTACACCAAGATTATAAATCATGTGTACCAAGTTGAACACAAACGAATCGTAATTGTCTATTACTAGTAGTTTCATATTGTTAAATTGTTTTTGCGAGTTCTAGAGCTTTTCTTAGAGCCGATAATTTGTTATTTACTTCATTTAGTTCGCTTTCTGGGTTGGATTTGGCTACAATTCCACATCCCGCTTGATAATGCAATTCGTTTTGAAAACTTAAAAAAGATCTGATAAAAATGGCATGATTAAACTCGCCATTAAACCCCAAGTAACCAACAGCACCACCATAAAACCCTCTACTATTAGGTTCATTCTCATCAATAATTTGCATGGCTCTGTGTTTGGGAGCTCCAGATAATGTTCCTGCAGGATAGGTATCGCCTAATATTTTTATGGGATTGTAATCTTTTTCTAAAACTGCACCTACTTTAGAGACTAGATGTATAACATGTGAATAATATTCAACTTGTTTAAAAACTTCAACGTTTACATTTTTACTATTTCTACTTAAATCATTTCGAGCTAAATCTACAAGCATTATATGCTCTGCATTTTCTTTTGGGTCGTTGCTTAATTGAATTGCCAATTCCTCATCTTCTTTAATTTTTCCAGTACGTTTAAAAGTTCCTGCAATAGGATTAATGGTTGCTTTTTGATCTACAATTGTCAATTGAGCCTCAGGAGACGATCCAAAAATTTTAAAATTTCCATAATCAAAGTAAAATAAGTATGGAGAAGGATTGATAGACCTTAAGGCACGATATACATTAAATTCATCACCTTTGAATCCTGTTTTAAATTTTCTTGATAAAACCACTTGAAAAACATCTCCTTTATAACAATGATTTATTCCTTTTTTTATTCCACTAATAAAATCTTCATCTTTAAAATTGGACGTTTCTTTTTCGGTTTGATAAAATTTGTACTGATTCACCGCTCTTCTTTGTACCATGTCATTCAATTCATCTATTTTAGAATTTTCTCCTTCCAAAAGGTGTTCAATTATATATAACTCATTATTAAAGTGATTGAAAACGATGATGTATTTAAAAACATGATATTGTATCAGTGGAAGTGAAAAGTCTTGGTTAGAAAATTCAATATCTTCAAAAAGTGGAATAGCATCGTAAGAAGTATATCCAAACAATCCATTGGTTAAGAAATCAAAAGGTAAATCATCCGCTTTAAAACTTTGACTGAATTTATACAACTCTTCTGGGATAGAAATAGCATCCGTTTTTAGTTTTTGATGATGATTAGGAAAATTTATTTCTGTCTCAACTCTATTTACAATAAATGATGCAATTGGCTGTAAACATAGATATGAAAAACTGTTTTCTTTACTTTTATAATCAGAACTTTCAAGTAAAAAACTATTGGGGAATTGATCTCTTAACTTTAAGTACAACTCTACTGGAGTATGCGTATCACTTAAAGATTTTATATAATTGGTTTTAAATTGTATTTTCATATGGATTGATTTTTTTAATTTTTGGGCACAAAAAAAGCCCGCTGGATTCAGCGGGCTTTTTTTAATATTGCGTTTAAACAAAAATAACAGAAGCTACTAACAGAATCCTTTTAGAGATTGAGTCAGCCACCACCAAGCGTTATTTTGTAATTGTCTTTTCATTATTTGAAGTGCAAATGTATATATAAAATTTAATACCTGGCAAATCTTATTTTAGAAAAATTATTAAATCACTTAATTCTTATACGCCACTAATTAAGTATTTACCTTTAGATTATCAGTTCAAATTCCTAAATTCTGAAGAACTCATCCCCACTTTTTTCTTAAATAAACTACTAAAATGCTGAGGATACTCAAAACCTAATGAATAACCAATTTCACTGATAGAACTGTTTGAATTTAAAAGACTATTTTTTGCTTTGTTGATCACAAATAGGTGAATATGTTCTTGAGCCGCTTTTCCAGTCTCTTTTTTTAACAAATCGCTTAGATAATTAGGAGAAAAGTTTAGTTTTTGAGATAAGTATTGAATATTAGGAAGACCAATTTCCTCTACTTTATCCAATTCGTAATACGTTTTTAAAAGTTTCTCAAACTTAGATACAAAATCAACATTAATATTGGTTCGCGTATAAAATTGGCGGTCATAAAAACGAGTACAATAATCCAGCAACAATTCTATGTTGGATATGATTAAGTTTTGGCTATGTTTGTCTAAATTTTGACTGTACTCTTTTATTATTTTATCTAATAGTTCTTCGATGGTTTTGAGTTCTTCATCCGAAAGGTGTAATGCTTCGTTTACGTCATAATTAAAAAATGAATAGTGGTCAATTTTATCTGCCAAACTCGATTTTCGAATTAAATCCGGATGAAAAGCCAATGTCCAGCCTTTGTCGGCTGCATTTTCTGTTGGCATTTCACCCTCAAAAATGATGACCTGCCCAGGAGAGGTAAATACTAAAGTCCCTTCCTCATAGTCGTAAGTGTTTTTTCCATAAGTTAAATTACCGCATCCTATATTTTTAAGCGTAATTTGGTATAAATTATTAACCACTTTTAAACCATTAAAGTCTATGGCAGGTCTGAAATCAGCCGTTCTTACTACAGAAACCAATGGGTGTTTGGGCGGAAGAAGCCCCAAAGATTGGTGTGCCTGACTAATTGTATTTATTTCAAAAGTATTGGACATAATTCAAAGTTATTCATTATTTAAGTTGACTTAAAAGTATTTTATCAAATGTTTTGTCACCCAACCATTTTCTCATGCCTACAAGTGGTTTTGCCAAATAACCTTTCAAATATCTCGTTTTGGGATTGTTTTCTGAAGCGGCCTTAGCAATTTCTTTTCCTAACACTTCTACAGGAGTTAGTTTGTCTTTACTTTTATCGCTTACCGCAATTACCTTCTTCACCATAGCAGCATAAGGTCCTTTCCCAGACACCTTATCTAAACTTTCCATCGCAATATCTCCCCATTCTGTTTGAATACCTCCAGGCTCAACGATGGCTACATCTATTTCAAATTGTTTTAGCTCAATACGCAAACAATCACTCCAGCCCTCCAAAGCAAATTTTGTTGCGTGATACCAAGCACCAAAAGGAGTGTACATTTTACCTCCCATTGAAGAAATGTTGACGATTCTACCCGATTTTTGAATGCGCATTGTAGGAATTACTAATTGCGTAATTCGTGCTAAACCAAATATATTCACCTCAAACTGACGCTTGGCTTCTTCAATAGAAACCTCTTCAACAGACCCATAAGAACCGTAACCAGCATTGTTGATTAAGACATCTATTCTTCCTTCTTTTTCTAAAAAAGTATTTACCGCTGCTATAACACTCTCATCATTGGTTAAATCAAGAGAAACCACTTACATACCTTTTTCTTTAAGGTCATTCATTTTGTCGGTACGCCTTGCCATACCGTATACTTTATAACCTTTTTGGTGCAGTTCAAATGCGGTTGATTTTCCCATTCCTGAACTTGCTCCTGTAATAATTGCTACTTTTTTCATTGTTTTTTTATTTTTTGTTTACAATGCAAAAGTCAGAATCATTTATCTTATAGATTTAAATATTATACGGAAAGACTTAAAGATATTACTGAAATGAGTTTAAATAACATGAGTTCGACCTAAGAACAATACTGAAAATTCTTAAGTAATTAATGATTACATCTATCTTGCTAGATTTAATTTCAAATAAAATTAGTTAGTTTTCTGTCATTTTTGCAAGAAAACAGAAATCTTCTTCGTTTTTGTTTTGACAACGTTAAGGCTAATATAAATAATCGGCTTGGTAGGTTTGGTATTTAGCTTAGCAAATGTTATGTATATTATTTATTCAGTGTGAAATACTTTTTCTACAGTGCCATCGGAATAGATGTAAATCAAAATTGTATGAGTCTGTTTTTCTCTAATTTCTCGACCTAACAAATCGATTGTCTTCAATAGAATTTTATCGATAGGTATATGTTCGTCTATTCCAGTAAACCATGAATAGTATGATCCACATACACCCCATTGCTGCGTGTTTGAATAAATCAACTCCCGCCAAATAGTTTGGCTTGGATTAGGATTTGATGGATCCATGTACCAATAGTATTCACCACCCAATCCTTCCATCAGATCAGCTTTCCATATTGGCGGATCAAAGGTGCAAGCATAAAAATATGTTTCTCTGTGCCAAATTGTTTGCCCGCAGTCGCCAATGAAGATGCTGTCGATTGTTGGAGAGCAAGAATAAATTGGAGGAGTTATGATTGCAGGTTGAGAGATATCAATATTTAAATATTCAGTCGACTGTCCAGAAGAAGGACTAGGACCATTGATGAACCAATTTCTATATATAACGTAATGGATAGAATCTCCGTTTATAGTCTTTGAAACTATTGTGTCTAGTTCATAAAGCGGGTAAACAGAGCCATGAGTTTTAACTTCAAAAACATCGCCAACTGAAAAATTGTAAATCTGACCTTGTGTTGGTAGTTGACTAAAATTTCTTGAAGAAATAACCAGTAATATTATAAGTACAATAAGTTTCATTATTCAAACAACATACAAATCATTCTTCAGTTTTTAAATACACATAACATTTAGATAAACACCAACTACTGGTGTTTAACCCATTCATTCGTTTATGTCAAACAAATATATGAAATATACCAATAAATCAAATGAAAATCAGTAAATTATAAAAAAGTCTAATTTAACCTAGCAACTCAACCCTCAAACTTTCTCCTTCTTTTACCACTTTTGCAACTCCTCCTTTGGTTAAACCTTTAATGGCGGCATCCCATTTTTTTCCAGAAAGTGCGGCTTTGTCTTTTAGCGAGGCTAATTCCATTGGAGAATTAGATTTTAATATCCCTAAAACCAATTTTTCTTCTTCTGATAAGGCCACTGCTTTCTTCTCTGGACGCATTTGTGGGAAAAACAACACCTCTTGTATCGCTGGATTGTTGGTCAAAAACATCACCAACCTGTCCATTCCTATTCCCAAACCTGATGTGGGTGGCATTCCATACTCTAATGCTCTCAAGAAATCTTGATCTATCAATCCACCTGCTTCATCATCTCCTTTTTCTGATAATCTTACTTGCTCCTCAAAACGCTCTCTTTGGTCGATTGGGTCGTTTAACTCTGAATAGGCGTTCGCAATCTCTTTTCCGCAAACCATCAACTCAAATCTTTCTGTCAAACTAGGGTCTTCTCTATGCGCTTTACAAAGTGGCGACATTTCTTTGGGATAATCAATAATGAAGGTTGGTTGAATGTAATTTCCTTCACATTTTTCACCAAATATTTCATCAATCAATTTTCCAACACCCATAGTTTCATTTACATCAATGCCCATGTCCAAAGCGGCTTTTCTTAATTCGTCTTCGGATTTACCTTTGATATCAAATCCTGTAAAATCTAAAATCGCTTGACGCATCGTCACTCTTTTATAAGGCGCTTTAAAATCAATTTTATGTTCTCCAAATGTCGCTTCTGTAGTTCCATTTACTGACAAAGCACAATGTTCCAACAACTTTTCTGTAAACTCCATCATCCAGTTGTAATCTTTGTATGCCACATAAATTTCCATTGCAGTAAATTCTGGATTGTGCGTTCTGTCCATCCCTTCATTTCTGAAGTTTTTGGAAAATTCATACACTCCATCAAAACCACCACAAATCAATCTTTTTAAATACAACTCATTGGCAATTCTCATGTACAAAGGAATGTCTAAAGCATTGTGATGCGTCATAAAAGGTTTGGCAGCCGCTCCACCAGCAATACTTTGCAAAATAGGCGTTTCAACTTCCATGTATCCAGCGTCATTAAAGAAATTTCGCATGGCAGAGAAAAGTTTTGTTCTTTTGATGAAAACTTCTTTTACTTGAGGATTTACAACCAAATCAACGTATCGCTGACGGTATCTCAATTCTGGATCCACAAAGGCATCATGCACTTTTCCTTCACTATCTGTTTTAGGAAGTGGAAGCGGTTTAAGTGATTTACTCAACAAAGTAAATTCTTCCACATGCACAGAAATTTCTCCCACTTGTGTTTTGAACATATATCCTTTTACACCAATAAAATCTCCAATATCTAGTAGTTTTTTGAAAACATCATTGTAAAGTGTTTTATCCTCTGTTGGACAAATTTCATCTCTGTTGATGTAAATTTGAATTCTACCTTCACTATCTTGTATTTCTGCAAAAGAAGCTTTTCCCATGATTCTAAAACTCATAATTCTTCCCGCAATACAAACTTTCTTTTGATCTTCAAAATGCTGTTTAATGTCTTTAGAAAGTGCATCCACAGGATACAATGCTGCTGGATAAGGTTCTATTCCTAAATCTCTTAATTTTTCTAAAGATTGTCTTCTTTGAATTTCTTGTTCTGAAAGTTGAATGCTCATGTTTGGTAAAATTATTTTTTGCCTTGCAAAATTAATAGAATTAGACTAAAGGGAATTATTTAATTAGAAAAAAACTACTTATTTTTAAAAGTTCGGAGTTTGATGTTTGAAGTTCAGGGTTAAAAGTTTTTTTAGGACGGGTCATATTGTCTGGAGTGCATAGCGATAGCGGAGCACTGAATGGAGACATCTACTTTTTTAAAGTTGCTGAAGTAAACATTCAATTTTAAACTTTCTGCTTCGATTCAATAAGGATTGTTATATTTGCAACAGTATAATTATAAGTTTGAAAATGGAACAAGAAAAGCCTTATATACCCCAACATAAAATTCGTATTGTAACAGCAGCATCTCTATTTGATGGTCATGATGCTGCTATTAATATCATGAGAAGAATCATTCAATCAACTGGTTGTGAAGTGATTCATTTAGGGCATGATAGAAGTGTAGAAGAAGTTGTAAATTGTGCTATTCAAGAAGATGCGCAAGCGATTGCTATGACTTCTTATCAAGGTGGACATACAGAGTACTTCAAGTATATGTATGATTTGCTTAAAGAAAAAGGCGCTGGACACATCAAAATATTTGGTGGTGGTGGTGGTACCATTTTGCCTTCTGAAATTGAGGAACTTCAAAATTATGGAATCACTAGAATTTATCATCCAGATGATGGAAGAGCAATGGGATTGCAAGGAATGATTAATGATTTGGTAAGTAAATGTGATTATCCTACTGGAAAAGATTTGACAGATGAAATCAATCATATTGAATCCAAAAATCCATATGCTATTGCAAGATTGATATCAGCAGTTGAGAATTTCCCTGAAGAAAATAAAGATTTACTAGCAAAAATTCAAGATAAAGCTAGTAAAGTTAAAACGCCAATTCTTGGAATTACAGGAACTGGAGGGGCTGGAAAGTCATCTTTGGTAGATGAATTGGTAAGAAGATTTTTGATTGATTTTAAAGATAAAGACATTGCCATTGTTTCAGTAGATCCTTCTAAAAGAAAAACAGGTGGTGCGCTTTTAGGTGATAGAATCAGAATGAATGCTATCAAAAACGAAAGAGTTTATATGCGATCTTTGGCAACAAGACAAAGTAATTTGGCTTTGAGCAAACATGTAGCGGAAGCATTAGACATTCTCAAAGCGGCAGATTTTGATTTGATCATTTTGGAAACTTCTGGAATTGGTCAATCAGATACCGAAATCATGGATCACAGTGACGTCTCTTTGTATGTGATGACGCCTGAGTTTGGAGCAGCAACACAATTGGAAAAAATAGACATGCTTGATTTTGCTGATATGGTTGCGCTTAACAAGTTTGACAAAAGAGGTGCACTTGATGCCATAAGAGATGTCAAAAAACAATATATGAGAAATCATAATTTATGGGATATAAACCCAGATGATTTACCTGTATTTGGCACTATTGCTTCTCAATTCAACGACCCTGGAATGAACTCGCTCTACAAAGCACTGATGGATAAAATTGTAGAAAAAACAAATTCAGACTTGGTTTCTACTTTTGAAATCACTAGCGAAATGTCCGAGAAAATTTTTGTAATTCCTCCATCAAGAACTCGATATTTATCTGAAATTTCAGAAAACAATAGAGCGTATGACAAATGGGTGGACGAGCAAGTAGTAGTCGTAGAAAAGTTGTATGGACTTCATTCTTCTATTGAAACAATTTCAAATTCAAACTTTGACGATAAAGACAGACTTGTGAAATCTTTACAAGAATCTTTTGAGCAAACTAAACTGGACTTAGATCCCAGAAATTGGAACATCATTGAAAGCTGGGAGGAAAAGAAAAAATTATACAAGGAACCTCTTTATAAATTTAAAGTTAGGGACAAAGAAATTGCTATCAAAACGCATTCTGAATCTCTTTCACATCTTCAAATTCCAAAAGTTGCATTACCAAAATACAACAGTTGGGGCGATATTTTAAGATGGAATTTACAAGAAAATGTACCTGGAGAATTCCCTTACACGTCTGGTTTATTCCCTTTCAAAAGAGAAGGGGAAGACCCAACTAGAATGTTTGCAGGGGAAGGTGGTCCAGAAAGAACCAACAGACGTTTTCATTATGTGAGTTTGGGAATGCCAGCCAAAAGGCTTTCCACTGCATTTGATTCTGTAACTCTATATGGAAATGATCCACACATTAGACCCGATATTTATGGTAAAATTGGAAACTCTGGTGTTTCTATTTGCTGTCTGGATGATGCTAAAAAATTGTACTCAGGGTTTGATTTATCTCACCCAATGACATCTGTTTCGATGACTATCAATGGTCCTGCACCAATGTTGCTTGGATTCTTTATGAATGCCGCAATAGACCAAAACTGTGAAAAATACATCAAAGAAAATGGTCTTGAATCTGAAATCGAGGCAAAAATCGCTGAAATATATAAAGGAAAGAATCGCCCTACCTATCAAGGTGAACTTCCTGAAGGTAACGATGCTTTAGGACTCATGTTACTTGGAGTTACTGGTGATCAAGTATTACCAAAAGATGTTTACGAAAAAATAAAAGCCGATACCTTAACCAAAGTGAGAGGTACTGTTCAGGCTGATATTTTAAAAGAAGATCAAGCGCAAAACACTTGTATTTTCTCTACAGAATTTGCCTTAAGATTGATGGGAGATGTTCAAGAATATTTTATCAACAATGGTGTCAGAAACTTCTATTCTGTTTCCATCTCTGGATATCACATTGCAGAAGCAGGAGCCAATCCTATAACTCAATTAGCACTGACTTTAGCCAATGGATTTACTTATGTTGAATATTACTTAAGTAGAGGAATGGATATCAATGCATTTGGACCCAACCTTTCTTTCTTTTTCTCTAATGGAATCGACCCTGAATATGCAGTAATAGGAAGAGTAGCAAGAAGAGTTTGGGCAAAAGCTTTAGCCAAAAAATATGGTGCAAATTCAAGAGCTCAGATGCTGAAATATCATATTCAAACTTCTGGAAGATCACTACATGCTCAAGAAATTGACTTTAATGATATCAGAACCACGCTGCAAGCATTGTATGCGATTTATGACAACTGTAATTCTCTTCACACCAATGCTTATGATGAAGCAATTACCACACCTACAGAAGAATCTGTAAGAAGAGCGATGGCAATACAATTGATTATTAATCGAGAATTAGGTCTTGCTAAAAACGAAAACCCTCTACAAGGAGCGTTTATTATCGAAGAACTAACTGATTTAGTTGAAGAAGCTGTGTTGGTTGAATTTGATAGAATCACAGAAAGAGGTGGCGTTTTGGGAGCTATGGAAACCATGTATCAAAGAGGAAAAATACAAGAGGAATCTTTGTATTATGAAACGTTAAAACATACTGGAGAATTTCCTATCATTGGAGTAAATACTTTCTTAAGTTCAAAAGGTTCGCCTACAGTTTTACCTAAGGAAGTCATTAGAGCAACAGAAGAAGAAAAGCAATATCAAATTAATATGTTGAAAGATTTGCATGAAAAAAATGCTGATAAATCTCCTTTAGAACTCAAAAAGATTCAAGAAGCATCCATTCAAAACAAGAATATCTTCGAATATCTCATGGAAACAACAAAAATATGTAGTTTGGGACAGATAACTGATGCTTTGTTTGAAGTTGGAGGACAATATAGAAGAAATATGTAATAACCCTAAAATAATAAAAATGAAAATTCTAGCTATCATCGGATTAATAATTTCAATAATTGGAATTTCTTCCGGAATCTATTGTCAAATTGAATACATGCCCAAAGTGGATCAAGCGGATATCTTTGGACCAGAATTGTGGCATTCTTATATGGAGGATAAGTTTATGCTGGGTTCTATTGCCCTATTTTCAGGAATTGCAGGGGTTTTAGTTGGAACGATTGCAGGTATCAAAAAAGAAAAAATCGGATGGATTGCAGTTTTAATTGGATTGGTATCATTTTTTCTAGGAGCGCTACAAAGTACTCATATGTTTTCATAACAAAACAGCTAAATGCCACAAAGAACTACCATATTCAAACAATTAATTATCACGGTTATAACGCCTGTGATTGTGATTATGGTAGGTGTTGGTTTTTATAATTTTTATCATGAAAGAGAAGAAATACTTAATGATAGAGTACTTCATATCAATCAAGTAAAGCAAGAAACAAGAGATTTTGTAGACCTTTTTAACCAAGCGATACTTCAGTTTGAAAATGAAATGAGTATCAACGCACACAAGTTCAGCGATACTCTTGTCAACCATATTTTTTACAATACTAATGTAATAGAAAAAATAGACTTAAATCTCATAAGAGATCACATTAAAATGCCAGACAACTATGATATTTATATCATCGACACAAATGGTATAATAGTTAATACTACTTATGAAAAAGATTTAGGGTTAAACTTTTATGACTTTGGAGATTTTTTTAAAACACATTTCAAAGCGGTTTGGGATTCAGGACAATTTATTGAAGATCCTATTAGTATAGAAATGTCTACAAAACTTCCAAAAAAATATACCTACCATTCTACTATTGATAAAAAATATATTATTGAGTTGGGTATTTATGACGAACAATCCAAAAATATTGTTCAACTATTCACAGATAAATTAAATTTAATTGCTCATAAATACGAAGATATAGATACCATTTCTCTGTTTTTTGGAACCGATAAGTTTATCAACTACCAAGGTCATACCATTTCAGAAACTGAAAAAAAACAAGCACTTGAATCTTTATCCTCAAAAACAGAAGCTGTATCTGTTGAAAAAATTGATAACATAGAATACAGTACCATATTTTTGTATTTGGATAACGAAGACACCAACATTGGCGATGGATACATCGTGAGAATTAAATACAATAATCTCAAAGAACAAGAACTCATCAAAGCGCAATTAATGAAGTTTGGACTTTTATTCTTCTTGATTATTATTCCTATGATTGTAATTATCTTTTGGCGAGCGAGAGTAATTTCGAAACCTATTGCTGTACTTAACAAAAAGGTAGGTGAAATACAAAGTGGCAATCTTACTGCGAGAGTTCCTGTATCAGGCAACAATGAAGTGACGCAGTTGAGTGAACACTTTAATAGTATGATGCAAAAACTATTTGACTCATACAATACGCTTGAAGATAAAGTAAAGGAACGAACAAATGAACTTGAGGTAAAAAACATTGAACTTGCTGACACTCACAAGGAAATCCAAGACAGCATCATGTATGCAAAAAGACTTCAACAAGCTATTCTACCTAAATTGGAAGATATAATTAAAAATCTACCGAATAGTTTTATATATTTCAAACCCAAAGATGTTGTGAGTGGTGATTTCTACTGGTACGAACATCACAATGATTATGATTTTATTGCTGCTGCTGATTGTACAGGACATGGAGTTCCAGGCGCATTAGTTAGTGTGGTTTGTAATAATGCTTTGAACAGGTCTATTTTTGAATTGAGCAAAGTGGCCCCCGAAAATGTCCTGAACAGCACAAGAGATTTAATAATCAATACACTTTCTAAAAGTGAAGCAGGCATTAAAGATGGGATGGATATTAGTTTGTGTAGAATTGACAAAAAAAATAAATTAATACATTTTGCTGGAGCAAATAATCCGCTTTGGATAGTTCGAAAAACAATTCACTTAACAAAAGAACAACTCGAAGAAAGAGCAACTGTAGTTGATGGAGAAATTGCACTCATCGAATTCAAAGGAAATAAACAACCTGTTGGATTGTATGAAAATATGACTCCTTTTTCTTCAGTAGAAATATCCTCCTTTCCTGATGACGTACTTTATCTTTTTACTGACGGGTTTGCAGATCAATTTGGAGGTAAAAGAGGTAAAAAATTCATGTATAAACCATTCAAAAAAACACTTTTAAAAATAAGTCAACTTCCAATGAATGAACAAAGGAAAGAACTCAACACAATTTTTGAGGATTGGAAAGGAGATCTTGAGCAAGTTGATGATATTTGTATCATCGGAATACGAGTTTAGTTTTGGTGTTTGTATTTCCAAGGTGAAGTATGTTATAATAGACTAATAAATTGTCTTAATGGACTTATTTTAAGTCAAATAAACCTTTTCTAATAATAAGAATTGTTAAAGAAAGTTTCAATTTATTTAGAAAAATAAACTACTATTATTGCTCTTTCATTTTATTGTATTTTGAAATGTTTCCTGGGTCCAATCTAGAGACGGTCATATAAACTTGATTCTTGATTTGAGGATCAACATCTTTAAACAAAGCCACCACTTCATCTGCTTTTGCAGCAAAGAAATTCTGCACATTTACACTATTTGGTTGAGTTTTATGTATTTCCTCCAGTGTTTTTAGGGAACTTGCTATCACTTGAACAGCTTGTTTACTGTTGGCATACAATTGATCAAATCCTTTTCGGTGATAATCATAATAGCAAATTCTTAGATTTTCAAAAGCGTTGTTTAGTGCATTATCTACAATAGTAAATCTATTTTTCTTTCCATCTGTTGGTTTCCAGCCAGGTGAACTTACATTCTGACATCTACCAACTATTTGTTGCGCTTTATTGAAAAATTCTGTTCCACCTTTTAACGAAAAGGAATCGTAATCATATCCTAAAACCATATAAACATAATAAGCCAACACATCTGAAAGATTGTTTTGCTGTCTGTCCATAGAAAAAATTAATGCTTGACCTCTATCGTATTCAAATGTTAGTTTCTCATCATTAAAGTTGAATAACCTCGTTCTATAATCACTATTATAAACAGGTCTTGATGATGAAATTTGAATACTTCCGCTAAAGGTACTTCCGCTTTTAGTATTGATGGTAATCAACACAATCATATCGATTTTTTCTTCTTCTAGAAAAGTATCATCTGTCCATTTTTGTCCTCCTATAAACTCAACAATAGCCTGTTCGAGTGATTGCATAATTTCTGTATTTGCAGGGTCACTTTTTAAAGTTGGAGCAATTACAGAGGCATCACATAATATTTCTTGACCAAAAGTCAAAAAACTTCCCAAAAACAAAAAGATATAGACTAAAATATGTTTCATTATTTCACTAGCAAAATGGTTTCTAAATAGTTTAAAATATCTATGGCTACATCTGCTTTTGACTTTAACTCAAAATCTAAAGATTTATTGTTTTTGCCAATGATTGTGATTTTATTGGTAGAAGTTTGAAATCCTGCTCCTTCATCTTGCAAAGTATTCAAAACAATAGCATCAAGATTTTTGCGCTCTAATTTGATTTTGGCATTTTCAATTTCGTTGTTGGTTTCCAAAGCAAAACCAATAAGTTTTTGTGAAGTTTTATTTTCACCCATCCACTTCAACACATCTTGAGTTTTGGTAAGTTCTATTGACCAATCGTCTGCTTTTTTCTTTACCTTAACAGTAGAAAAATCTTTGGGTGTATAATCCGCTACAGCTGCTGCCATAATTATGGCGTCTTGCTCAAAGTTTTCTTGACATGTTTCAAAAATCTCTTTTGCAGTATTTATTTGAACAAAACTTCTCAGACCCTTAGGTGCTACCATACTTGTTGGCCCAGAAATTAAAGTCACCTCTGCACCTCTCCTGATGGCTTCAATTGCAATAGCATACCCCATTTTACCGGAACTTCTGTTTCCGATATATCTTACAGGATCTATTGGCTCTTGAGTAGGTCCAGCAGTTACCAAAATTCTTTTTCCAGATAAAGAAAATTGACTTTTCAAATAATTATCTAAATAGTTTATAATAACTTCAGGCTCTGCCAATCTCCCCTCTCCTACTAATCCACTTGCTAATTCTCCACTTTCAGGATAAATAATATGATTTCCTCTTTGCTTTAGTACATCTAAATTATCTTGAGTTGAACCGTGAGCATACATATCCAAATCCATTGCAGGTGCAATAAAAACAGGACATTTTGCAGATAAATAAGTAGCAACAAAGAAATTATCAGCATTTCCACCAACCATTTTTGCTATTGAATTGGCGGTAGCTGGGGCAACCAACATAAGGTCAGCCCAAATTCCTAAATCTACGTGATTGTTCCATTCTCCTGTGTTTTCATTTTTGAGAAAATCAATCAAAACAGGTTCTTTGGATAATGTTCCTAAAGTGAGCGGTGTCACAAAATCAGAAGAGGCCTTTGTCATAATAATTTTGACAAAAGCCCCTTGCTTAATGAGTAATCTTGTAATAAATGCGGCTTTATAAGCTGCAATACTTCCCGTAACTGCTAAAAGAATTTTCTTTCCTTCAAGCATAAAAGTATTTTATTTCTCTGTGTTAACTTCTGGAGACTTCCAAAAAAGTTTACCTTCTTCATATTCCTGAATAGAAATAGCAGCAGGCTTTGGCAATCTTTCATAAAAACGAGAAACTTCAATTTGCTCTCTATTTTCAAAAATTTCTTCTAAGTTATCAGTGTTTGAAGCAAATTCTTCCAATTTTGCTGACAATTCTTCTTTCAAACCATTGTTGATTTGGTCTGCTCTTTTAGATAGAACAACTACTGTTTGATAAGCATTACCTGTAGCATTATCTAATTCATTGATATTACGTGTAATAGTAGTTTTTTCTGCTGTACTGTCTCTATAAGCCATACTCGTATTATTCTTGTTTTTTATTTAATTTTTCAATCTCTTTTAAACTTGCGTTGTAGTAAGAAGTAGCTGATTTCATATAGGTACTTTCTTTATAAGAGTCTGCAAAGATACGATAAGATTTGATTGTTTCTTGATATCTTTCTTCTTTTTTTGATAAAATACTATTTTCTGCCAACAAAAAATTGGATTTCACAATCAAATACATCAATTCTTCTCTGTATTTAGTATCAGGATAAGACTTTATAGTTGTGTTAAAAGCGATTACTGCAGATTTGTATTTAGACATCTTGTAATACAATTTTCCGTGCTCATAACTTTTGCGCTCTAACTTACCTCTCAATTCACCAATCATGATATTGCAGGTATCAATTTTATCACTTTCTGGATATTGATCCATAAATAACTGTAACTCATTGATCGCATTTCTAGTTTCTGTAGGATCTAGATTGTATTCTGGTGAACTTTGTTTGGTACACAGCGCAGACAAAAAAGCCGCTTCTTCTTTTCTAGAACTGTATGGGAAGTTTTTGGTAAACCTATTAAAGTAATAAGATGCTAAGAAATAATCTTTCAAGCAATATTGAACATTGGCATAATAAAAATATACATCTTCCCCTTTTTCTGTCATTCGATGGTAAGTCATTAACTCATCAAAAAGAGGTAATGCACGATAACAATCTCCTTGTTCGTAAAGTTCTACCGCTGTTTTGTATTTTAATTCATAATCACTTCCTTTCAAGATTTTGTTGTAATCGCTACAACTTGAAAGGAAAGAAACTACAAAAAATAAAATGATATATAAATAATACTGTGTTTTTAACATAAGCGGACAAAGGTAAAACTATTTTTGATAAACCTTAACGTGATTTTTTTCAAATGATTATTTAGAGAATTTTTTTTATGATTTTTTTAGAAAAACATCAAATACATTTTAAATAAAAAACACCATTCCAAAACTTTGGAACAGTGTTTTTATAAATTTCTATTTTTTTTAATTAAGCAGTAACGCCTAATACTTCAGCCATTTTCTTTCCAATTTCAGCAGGTGAATCCACAACGTGAACACCACAAGAACGAAGAATTGCTTTTTTTGCAGCTGCAGTATCATCATGTCCACCTACAATTGCACCAGCGTGTCCCATTGTTCTTCCAGCAGGAGCAGTTTCACCAGCAATGAAAGCTACAACTGGTTTAGTTCCATGTTCTTTAATCCATTTTCCAGCTTCTGCTTCAAGATTTCCTCCAATTTCACCAATCATGATGATTCCTTCAGTTTCTGGGTCGTTCATTAATAATTGAACTGCTTCTTTAGTTGTAGTTCCGATAATCGGATCTCCACCAATACCAATTGCAGTAGTTTGTCCTAATCCAACTTTAGTAATTTGATCAACTGCTTCGTAAGTAAGTGTTCCAGATTTTGAAACAATTCCGATAGTACCTTTTGAGAAAATAAAACCTGGCATAATTCCAACTTTTGCTTCTCCAGCAGTCATTACACCTGGGCAATTTGGTCCGATAAGCGTACAATCTTTATCTGAAAGATATTCTTTTACTTTTACCATATCAGAAACTGGAATTCCTTCTGTAATACAAACAATCACTTTGATTCCTGCTTCAGCCGCTTCCATAATAGCATCTGCAGCGAATGCAGGTGGTACGAAAATAATTGAAACATCAGCACCTGCTTTTGCAACTGCTTCTGCAACTGTGTTGAATACAGGCTTGTCTAAATGTGCTTGCCCACCTTTTCCTGGAGTAACTCCTCCAACAACATTGGTACCATATTCAATCATTTGACCAGCGTGAAAAGTCCCTTCACTTCCTGTAAATCCTTGTACAATTACTTTAGAATCTTTGTTTACTAATACACTCATTTTATAGTTTTTTGTTTACTTTATTTTTTAGAATGTCCCAAAATTAATAATACTATTTTAATTAAAGCCATTTGTTGAAAAAAGTTTAAAAGTTTGATTGAAAAATTAATGATTCAGTAATCTTTGGTAAAACTTGAAAATAAATAACATGATAATATAGCAAAAAAAAAAATCCCAACCCAAAAAATTGGTCAGGATTTTAATTTATGTCGGGGTGGCCAGATTCGAACTGACGACCTCCTGCTCCCAAAGCAGGCGCGATACCGGGCTACGCTACACCCCGAACGGTGTGTTTATGAGTTTGCAAAGAAAGTCAATATATTTAACTTCTCTACAATAAAACGAAAATATAATGGCGGAGGGAGGGGGATTCGAACCCCCGGTACCAGTTTCCCAGTACGACAGTTTAGCAAACTGTTGGTTTCAGCCACTCACCCATCTCTCCAATATTGTTTTTCTTTTTAAAAGAACGCTTTCCTCATTTGGGATTGCAAAAATACTACAAGTTTTTAAATTACAAAGTTATTATAGAAAAAATTAAATAAGTTTTGAAATAATTCCCGAAAAGCTTTATTTTATTGACTTGATATAATGTCTTTTCTCTAAGATAAAGTTTTTGAGTCATTTTTATAATTCCATTCCCAAACTATAAAACCAAAAACAACTGCATATTCTATAAATACAAGTAATAAACTTTCTATATAGTTTGTATCTCTATAGGTGAAATAACTCAAAAAAATCATTCCAGACCAAACTAATGGAAATCTATATTGTGTAAAGATTCCTGCAAAAATCAACCCTCCCAAATACCAAGGATGCACAATAGTAGCAAAACATAAGTGAATCATAAATATCCACAAAATGGGAATCATTAAGTTTTTAGTTGAGTTTTGTTTTTGGAAAGATTGCCAAAGTACTAACCCCAAAGTCAGACTAGAAAGGAGTATTCCAATCACAGCAATCATGTTGTGTCCATACATTTGGTACCCCAACCATCTGAAAATATAATATACAGATGCGTTGAATTCAAAAGTTTGAAAATATAAATTCAGACTTTGACTCATGTTGGTCAATGTTGCTAGATCAATAAATGGAATAAAACCCAATATAAGCACAAAAGCCAACAAACTCATATATTTTAAACCTTTTACAAATCCCATTTGATACCAAAAATAAGGTAGTAACATCAAGGGAATTAATTTACTCATAACGGATAATGCTATAAAAAAGGCACTCCCCAGCCATTTGTTTTGAATAAAATAATAAATACTTACCGCCAAAAAAGCAACCAATGCTCCTTCAAAATGAATATTACCTACAAATTCGATAATGATCAAAGGATTAAAAGCATATAATATCCAATTATTGGTTTCCAAATTCAGAGCAATCAATATTTTTCTGATGTAAATTAAAGTCACCAATTCCATCAAAAGCAAAAAGAACTTCATGATAAAAATACTTTCTGCATAATTTCCTTCTCCAAAAAATTTCGCACTGATATAAAATACACTTTGCAAAACCGGAGGATAGACACTGTAATAATTAGGAGAATTCATTTCATTTACCAATTTCGATTGTGTTTCAGAAGAAATGGACAACTTATTATCAGGCATCTCTGATGGTAAATACACAAAAGGACTCATATTGTTTTGTGTGCACAAACCATCCCATATAAAGCGGTGGTAATCGTCTGATAAATTTGGCGTTGAAAATAAAAAAATCATTCTCAAAAGCATCGCTATGACAAGCCATTGTTTGAATGTGAAGATTTTGAAATCTATTTTTGTAATAAAAAAATAAGCCAGAAATAAAACGAAAACCGTTCCAAAAAGCAACTCACACCAATGTCTTTCAATATGAAAAGAAATGAAATAATATCCAATTCCAGAAACGATTAAAAGTAGAACTATTTTCCATTCAATGGCTTTCAAACTATTAATTAGTTTTGAGATTAATTCTTTGTGCTTTAATACTTTTTCCCAAAAATATTTCGGCTCTCTCTTCGAATATTTCTGGATTATCTGTGGTGAAATAGGTGACGGTTTTTCCTTGACTACACTTTACTTCCATTTCTGGATGTCTGTTCAAATAATCTTGAAGTGCATTGGCTACAATATCTCCTTGACTTAAAATTTGAATATGAGACGGCAAAAATTCTTTGATAATATCTATTAATAGTGGATAATGTGTACATCCCAAAATGATCGTATCGACTTCAGGATCTTTCTGAAGTAAATTATCAACGTGTTCTTTTACAAAATAACGTCCACCCTCATTGTCGAATTGATTATTTTCGATGAGCGGCACCCAAATTGGACAAGCTTCTTGCGTCACTTTTATTTCGGGAAAAAGTTTCCCAATTTCTATCACATAAGACTCTGAATTGACAGTTCCTGGTGTTCCAAAAATCCCAACATGATTGTTTTGAGTGATGTTTCCGATTGCTTCAGCGCTAGGTCTTATCACACCCAGAACTCTTTTGTTGGGTGCCAAAAAAATCAAATCTTTTTGTTGGATGTTTCGTAGCGCTTTTGCAGAAGCAGTATTACAAGCAATGATAACCAATTCGCAACCTAAATCAAAAAATGTTTTGACCGCTTGTAAAGTATATTCATACACCGTTTCAAAAGAACGAGAACCATAAGGCGTTCTGGCATTATCTCCAATGTATATATAATCATAATCGGGAAGTTGGGCAACAATACTTTTCAGTACAGTCAAACCTCCATATCCAGAATCAAATACACCTATAGGACTTTTTGCCATGTTTCTTTCTTTATAAATACGAAAGTAATTTATTTTTTTATACTAAACAGAATTCATACAAGTATAATATGACAAAAGCATATTGAAAAACTCCCAGCTATTTTCAATTTTTAAAATCTAAAATTACAAAACTTTGAAAAAAATGATTTATCATAGCAATGTATAAATGACAATAGTATTTTTGTTTAGCGAATTGGCTAGTTGCATTAAAACAAACCTTTTTAAAATGAGAAAAGCAAGATATAACAGTTTAATGAAATGGGGCTTTGTTTTATTTGTTTTTATAGCATCTGGATATACAGTTAATCAAAATCTTAAGCATAAGACTAAAACAAATACAATAAGGCTTACTAAGTTGGATTTGACTTTAGATAGCCATTTCAAAAATGGGAATTATATTATATCGATAAATGATAGTATTGGAAATAATTTGAAAGAACGATTTATCAACCTTCAAGACTCTTCAGCTTTCAATAATGACACTATTGATTTAGAGGTTTTGGATGCATATTGGACAAAAACACCTCTTAAAAGGGTGTTAAGTAATTGTATTGAAATGAATGAGGTAAGGATTTATTCAATTTCCGAATTAAAATATATTTATAAAATCAGGAGGACTGTTTCAAAATCAAAATTTAAAGATATACACAATCATTACATCTACACAAATATAGTAAATGGTGATACAATTCTTTTTTCTTGTTCTTTTGATACAGGAACACCTCCATTTTAGGAAAAACAATACAAAGAAATATCCAATAAAATGAAAAAACATGAATAATCTTTTGTTTACACTTTTAATGATTTTAAATCTCATTTCTTGTTCAGAAAAAAAACAAGTAGAGATAGAAGATTCAAGTAAAAATGTTGAACAGGCATTTACATTTATTAAACTATCAAATAAGTTACTCTCTTTAGATCAATCCTTATTGGGGCTTAGTGTTACTTCATTAGACACAATACTTCTTGACAGTATTAAAAATGAAGTATATTTAACACAACAATCAATTGACTCTCTTAAGTCAATTACTAATCTAGATTTAACATCTGCAGAAAGTATTTGTCGAGATTATTTTGGATTAAATGACAAACAACTCAATAAAGATAAAATCAATTATCTATTCCTTTTCTATGGATACAAAATTTGTGGACCTGGTTGGGTTGCTTGCGGAATAATCATTGCTACAACTGAAGAATTATTTTTAAAAAGACAAAAACTCATAATTGAAGCAAACAATAATTATGAATCTTAAATTGATAATATATTAAAAAAATCTCAAGAACTTTCTTTTCCTTCTATAACTATGGAAGAACTTGAAATGTTTGAATATACAGTATCTAAATCACTAAGTCAAGATATTTTTACAGAAACATTTAAAGATAGTTCTTGTACTTTTGCTCAGAATGATAGTACTTTTATAAATCTATATTCAGCTACGAATGATGCAAAATTTCAAGAATTGAAATAACAAGGCAAAATATTCCTTATAATAAACTTGCTGATGTAAACTTAAGAATTACATCAATTCAGTATTCAACAAAAAAACATTTTATCACTTCGACCTTGTGGAGAAGTCTTGTACTTAAATCACAATTTTAGATTTCTCCACTATCGTTACCAATGACAAGAAATCGAAATGACAAAATATTTCCCGCAGATTCCGGAGATGCACGCAGAATAAATCAGCGAGATTTGCGGGAGAAAAATTTCCTCCCCCTTATCCCTTACTTACGCTTCGGTTAGTACTAATCCAAAGGGAGAATTAATATTCAACTGTTAATTTAACTTATTCTGTTTTTAAAAAGTGGTTACTACCAATGACATAATTTAAGCATCTCCTCAAAAAAATATATTATTCCCTCAATTTAGGCTTTCAATATCTCTAAAAAATTCGTTACTTCGCAGTAGCGAAATGTAAAGTTATGATTAAAGTTGTCGATTTTTCCAAAACCAATTCCATTTTCAACAATTTCTTGGGGCAACTAAGGGATTTGAAAGTGCAACAAGATAGAATGAGATTCAGAAGAAATCTCGAAAGAATTGGTGAAATTATGGCCTATGAATTGAGCAAGGAACTCACTTTTGAAGAAGAAGATATTTTCTCTCCTTTAGGTGTTGCAAAATCACAACTGATAAAAGAACAACCTGTTATCGCTACTATTTTGAGAGCAGGACTGCCGCTTCATCAAGGTTTTTTGAATTATTTTGACAGTGCTGATAATTGCTTTATTTCTGCTTATAGAAAACACAGTTCGCCTGATGTTTTTGATGTTGAGGTAGAATATATGTCTAGCCCAAATTTAGATGGAAGAACAGTAATTCTTACAGATCCAATGTTGGCTAGTGGCGCTTCAATGGTGCTAGCTTATAAAGCAATTTTACAAAAAGGAAAACCCAAACACATCCATGTGGTTTCTGTAATTTCAAGTGCAGAAGGAGTAGAATATGTAAAGAGAAACATGCCTCCTAATTGCACACTTTGGTTGGGAGCAATTGATGATGAAATGACTGCACAATCTTACATCGTTCCTGGATTAGGTGATGCTGGAGATTTGGCTTTTGGTAGTAAAGAATAATTTATTATGTTGACTTGGGATGCCATAAGTTCTGGTTTTTTTCTAGGAATGGTCAAGTTTCTATTCTCAGCTGCTTATCTAGAAACTTTTTATCCCGAATTGAGTCTCATTCAAATTTACCTTATCACAGTATGCGGTGCTTTAACAGCTTTCAACCTCACTTATTGGCTGTCTGATTTTTTTATGACAAGAGCCAAATTAAGAAAATTAAAAGCTATTCGGAAAGGTAAATTGAAAAAGAAAAAAGCCTTCACACGTCTCAATAAATTTATTGTAAAAGTAAAAATGTCAAAATTTGGCTTGGTTATTTTATCCACTCTAGGTGTGATGTTTATGTCTATTCCAGTAGGAGGAATTGTTTTGGCAAAATTTTATGGAGAAAGAAAATGGGCTTACTTGTTGGCCACGACAACTATTTTAACGGTAGGTTTACTTTTGGCAATTTTCGATGAACAAGTCATAGAATTGTTCAGAAAATCATAAATTTGCAACCTCAATGAGCAAAAAGAAAAAACCAATAATCAAACCTAAATTAAGTTCTAAGAATAAAAAAGATTCTACTTCTGATATAAAAGAAGTGAAACTAGAAGTTCCTAATGGGTTAAAACTTTTGTGCATCTTCAGTTTTATAGGATTTATTTATTGCCTACTTTTAGACACAAGTGACTATATGGCTTATTCTAATTATCATGAGTTAGCCTCAAGTGCAGACCAAAGTGCTTTTGAATTGATGGAGGAGCGAATGGCTAAATTTGAACTCAACGATATTGATACTTCTGATAGAGGAATGAATAAACTTTCTAGAATGTCCATATACAGAACCATTTTTGATGTAATTGCTATGGTAGGTACTGCATTGATGTTTTTTAGAGTGAAACGAGGGTTTTACATTTATGCTTTAAGTCAATTTTTATATGTTGTCATTCCTTTTTTCATGTTTGGATTGTCAACTTTTGCTATCTTTGATAAAGGAATGGTGATGATTCCAATTATTTATATTGGATTATTCACTACACAAATAAAACATTTAACAAGATGATAGAAGAAAAATCTGATGAACAAGAGAACACTGAAAATTCATCCAATATAGAAAAAGATAATTATGCCGAAACTAGAGAGATTTCTATTCTAAAAAGAAATTTAAGATTGGCAAAAAAAATTATTTTAGGGACTAAAAAGCCACCCTTTTTCTTAAACATTGTTAGTTGGGTTTTTATTGGATGGAGTTTATTAATGGTAATTTTCAATCTTTTTGTAAGTCTTACCTACAAAATTGGAAATACATTTAGTTCAGATGAGTATATTGGTAATGAATTATGGCCGAAGTATTTTATGACTTACTCTGGACTTCATTTAGTGGCTTTAATTGGTGCTATTTTGATGTATAGAAAAAAATTGACTGGGTTTTATATATTTACTGTTGTAACACTTCTGATGCCTTTTTGGGAATATTTAATTTTTCAAGAAAAATTCAAATTTGAATTCACAGTGTTATTATTTTCTGTTGTTGCCATTGTTCTCTTTGCAGTTAATTGGAGGGTTTTTGATGCTAATGTCAAAAAAAGAGAAAAGAAAAAACAATTAAAAAGAGAGGCTGAAATGTACAGACATAGCATTGAAAAATAAATACTTACCAAATTTAAAATCGCTACAATACCTTAGAATATTAATAT
>CAWUIK010000019.1:0-35820 GCA_963922585.1 uncultured Flavobacteriales bacterium
AATGTTATCATATTGTGGTTTAAATGATTTTTCTACTGAATGTGGAAAATGAAACAAAATCATTTGATAAAAATCTCTCCAGATCAATTCATTGAGCCAAGTTTCATTATGTAATAGTGCTTTTTGAACCATTTCTCTAATACTCACCAAACCGAATCTCAAATAAGTACTTATTTTGGTTGTCCCATCTAATGAAGGAATGTCTCTGTTTTTATGATAGTAATTTAAAATATCTTTGGAAAGGATATAATCTGGAACAGTAATTTTTGATTTTTCAAAACCCATTTCAGAAAGTGAAATCAAATCTGAAGTTTGGCTTATAGGTTTGAAATGTGCAGCATATTTTTGTGTAGGGTAGGATTGGTAATAAAATTCACTTAACTGTGATTTCCATATTTTGCTGTAAGGAGTAAATACAGTATAAGGTTTACCATCTTTTTTAAGTACTTCGTTTTTTTCAAAAATCACATGGTCTTTTTTACCAATAAATGGAATGTTCAGCGAGTTTAAAAAATCAAATATTTCTTTGTCTCTATTTTGAGCATAAGGTTCATAATCTCTGTTGGTATAGACTTTATCAATGTTATATTCTATAGTCAGTTTTTTATAGACATTCAAAGGAGTGTCATAAAATACTTGCAAATCACTTCCAATTGCTTGTAATTCCTTTTTTAAGTGAGAAATCGTATTGTGCAAAAATGAGACTCTAGCGTCATCTTTTGCAGAAAGTTTGTCAAGAATATTTTTATCAAAAATAAATATTGGCAACACTTCTTTGTTGTCCTTTAGTGCTTGATATAAACCAGCGTTGTCATTTAACCTTAAATCTCTTCTGAACCAGAAAATTACCATGAAATTTTTTGTTTATAAAACAAATATAGTCAGTTTTTGTTCTTTATTGAAAAGTGAAAAATTAGTTTCTAATCAAATCTTAAAAGAAGAAATTATCAAAGTATTTTGAAATCGGTTCTACGATTTTTGGCTCTGTTTTCAGGAGAAGTATTGGGTACTTTAGGTTGAGATTCTCCATAACCTTTAAACTTAACTCTAGAGGCAGGAATTCCTTGTTTTGTAATAAATTCCATTACCGAAAACGCTCTATCTTGAGAAAGAGCTAAGTTGTCCCCATCACTTCCTAAATCGTCAGTATGTCCTTGAATTTCGATACTTATTTTAGGATTGTCTTTGAGCCAAGCGGCAAAACCTTTCAATACGAGTTCTGATTTAGGGTCGATTTCACTACTGTTGGTTTTAAAAAGAATATCATTAATCGTATGTGCACTTCCTTTTTTAATGTCTTTAATTTCAATTTCTTCATCTTTTATGAAGGTTTTTTCAGCATCTTCTTTTACGATTAATTTAGATTGGTAGGATTTACCTTCTTTTTTTACCTCAAGAAGAGCGTCTTTTGTCCCATCACCAATGTTAGCAACAGCCACATACGAACCATTGTCTTGAACTTTTATTTCTTGTTTTTGGGTAGTCCCATCTTCGAATCTTACTTCTAGTTTAGCATCTTTTATATCAGCGATGTTTTCTGTAGAGATTTGACCCTTCATCAAAACAACTTTGTCGGGTCTGGCGTCTTCTGGCATTAAAAAGTAGAAAATATCTTTTTTACCAATTCCTCCTTTTGTTTGGTCAGAAGAGAAATAACCATATTTCCCATCAGTACTCACAATTAGCGCTTCTTCATCTCCTGGAGTATTGATTGGATAGCCAATATTTTTTGGCTTTGACCATTCTCCAGAAGTTTTGTCTTGCTTGGAATAAAAAATGTCATAACCACCAGCACCCAAACGTTTGGCATGTGTTTCAGACACGAAATATAAAGTTCTACTATCACAATGCAAGTAAGGAGACTTATCGCTTCCTTCAGAGTTGATTATTGGTCCCATATTTTTGGCTGGACCCCAATTTCCATCTTCATCTCTTTCGGAATAATAGATGTCAATTCCACCATATCCTCCTTGTCGTGCACTAGCAAAATATAGAATTTTACCATCAGCGCTCAAAGAAGGCTGTGCTTCCCATGTTTGATTTCCATTAATATTTGGACCTAAATTTTCCAATTCAGACCAAATGTATTTTTTCTTTCCTTCAACCGTTTTTATTTCATATTTGGTCATGAACAAATCGCAATTCCAATATTCACCTTCTTTTGCGCATGCACATACATACATTTCTTTATTATCGATAGAAATGCTAGCACCACCATATTTAGGACCCACATTAAAGGGCGCTTCAAGTCTTTTTCCCAATCCGAAATCACTATCCACATCCTTTCTATAACTTTCAGTAAATTCTTGAATGGTTTGTGTCATAATACCACCTTTATCTTTGTATTCAAATTCTCTAGTGTAAAATATTAACTCATTGTCTGGTGAAATAATGGGAAGGTATTCGTCTTTATCTGCAGTGGAAACATTTTTAACCAAAACAGGATTGAAAGAAACCTTATTTTTGGTAAAATAATTACAGTAAAAATCAGCTTCATCCAATACTTCTTTCACATCTTTGATTTGTTCATCATATTTTCTACTGAATTTCTTCTCATCATCTGATTTGAATGCTAAGAATTTTTTGAAGTAATTCAATGCTTCACAATCGCTTTGTTCTGAATAATAAATTAATCCAAGATTATAATAAACATCAGCATGATAGTCTGGGCAGGTTTCAGAAAGCATCATATAGTATTTTTTGGGGATTTCGTATGAATTTCCATTCATTTTTGCTCTCCTGAAAGTTTCATCAGCCATATTCCACATACAAGGGGCACAATTTTCATTGACTTCTAAGATGTCCTTAAGTGCGGTAATTCTTTTGTTATAATCGTTTTTTTTGTCATTGGCAATTTCCCAAAGTTTGACTAATTTTTTATCATTAGGAGGAACACAATTTGGATCTACATCTTCCTCATCTTGGGCAACATTTACAATAGCAATAAGTAAAAAAGAAAATAAAAGTAAAGCAGTTTTAAAGTTGAATTTATTCATCAATTTGTTGTTTGTCTGTTTTTATAACACAATAACCTTACCATACGGAAATCGAAGCTGATGGTTTCGTTCATAACTTATAATTTTGAGGAAGTTACTCTGCTCGATCTATAATTGCTTCGTCTACAATATTTAATTCTTTTTCAGAACTTGCAATAATGGTAGATACTGTAGCGTCACCTGTAACATTTACTACTGTTCTACACATATCCAAAATTCTATCTACAGCAAAAATCATAACTACCCATTCTGCATTTAATCCTACACTTGTTAATACAATCATCAACATCACAATACCAGCGCTTGGAACTGCCGCAGATCCTATAGATGCCATGATGGCCAACAACATAATTTCTAATTGAGCGCCCATACTTAAATCTATCATATGGATTTGTGCTAAGAATATTGCTGCAACTGCTTGATATAAACTTGTTCCATCCATATTTACAGTTGCTCCAATTGGAAGCACAAAACTGGTTACTTCTTTGGAAACACCAATTCTATCTCGAACACACTCAATTGTTACTGGTAAAGTGGCAGCACTCGAACTTGTTGAGAACGCAAGGAATTGAGCGGGACTGATTCTTTTGAAAAAACTACCATATTTCATAGGTGTGCCGTTCTTCTTCGTGATGTACATCATTAAGAATGGATATACTATAAAAATCATAATCCCTAACCCCAATAAAACAACTCCACTGTATGTGAGTAAGGAAGAAAGCGTGTCCCAAAGTTTCAAAGGATCATCTTTGGCTAATTCAGAAAAATTCCCTGCTAATAATGCAAAAACAAAATAGGGAGAAGCTTTCATTATGATATCCACCATCATCAAAAAAACATCATTGATACCACCAACAAGTTTATTAACTGGTTCTGAAGAATCCAAAGGAATTAGAAGAAGTGATATACCGAATAAAATTCCAAAAAATATTACTTGAAGCATGTTAGTTGTATCCGTTAATGCACCAAAGATATTTGTTGGTACAATGTCAACTAAGAATTGTAAAGGCCTTTGATCAGCTTGGCTCGAAGCAGTATTTTTCTTTTTTTGTAGACTTTCATCTGCTGCATTAGAAATTTTATCTTTTTTGTATTTTTCAGTAGCTAAAAGCACTTGGTCTTTGTATTTTTCATCAGTTAAAAATACTTTGTCATCCGCAAGTGGAATGTCATTTTCTTGTGCCCACAGTTCATATTTAATTCTGTTTTCTACAAGTTGATCTTGAGGAAGAGTTTTTCCTGGTTGTAAAATATTTACCAGAGTAAGCCCCAATCCAACTGCAAAAATGGTGGTAATTAAATACATTCCTAGCGTCTTAAATCCAACCTTTCCAAGTTTAGCGATGTCTTTTAGATCTGCAACACCTTTTATGATAGAAAACAATACCAAGGGAATGGCAATCATTTTTAAAAGATTGATAAATATTTTTCCAAATGGATCAATCCAGTTGAGTGTGAATTCCGACCAGCCTAAAAAACTTGAAATGGCAGCCCATATAATTCCTAAAAGTAAACCTATTATAATTTTCCAGTGTAGTGCCAATTTCATTTATCGTAAATTTTGTTCTGCGAAACTAAGAAAATTATTACAAAGATGTTCGTTTTCTCCACTTCAGAATTCACTTTCGTTCATTCTTTTGGTTGAAAAATGCGCAAAATAATCTCTTCAATTACATCAAAATTAATAATACTTATTGGAAAAAAAAAAAGCTCTTCAAAAATTGAAGAGCTTTTTTGGATAAAAGAATTACTTATTTTAGTTATCTCTTGTAGCGTAAGTGATTTTAGCTTTCATTCTATAATCTCTTACATCAGCAGTTTTCAATAAAGAATTAACTAGATTGCTTTCTACAAAGTTTTGTCTTTTGGTAGTCAATAATGATTTTTCATCAGCAATTTCAGCAGGTGCAGCAGTAATGTTTGCATTTTTAATAACAACAACGTAAACTCCTTGTTTACCTTCAATAACATTTACCGTATTTAAATTGTCTTTTAATAAGAAAGTTTTAGCTATTGCAGTTACATCAGAACTTACACCAGGGAAAGCGTCCATAGAAAGTTTAATAGTATTTTCTGAAACGTTTGTGCTATTGGTTAATATTTGAGCCGCTTCTTCTACAGATTTTACATTTTTAACTTTATTGGCTAAATATTTAACTTTCTTCTCTTTAAGTAATTCATCTTTCATCATTTCTTTTACTGCTTCAAAAGTTGGAATACCATAAGTTGCTACAGCAGTCATTTTTGCTACAAGATAGTTTCCATCTTTTGTTTCAATAGGAGTGGAAACATCGCCAACCTTTCTTTCTTCGTTAAAAGACCACTCAGCGAAAGTACTGATATATCCTACTTCTTGTAAATATGGATTAGTAAGAACCATTTGTCCTTTTACTACGTCTAAACCTTTTTCTTCAGCAACTGCATCAAGCTTGTTTTGTTCAACTTTTTCCATAACTTCCAACCCTTCTATTTCAAAAACAGCCATTTTAGTGTCTTTAGAAGGTTTTACGCTCTTGTCCACAATTGCAAGGTAATTGTGTTTGAATTCACCTTTTTGAGTAACTTCCATTACATGATATCCAAATTGAGTTTTTACACTTTGAATTGCACCAACTGGATTATTTAAAGCAAAGTCTTTGAATTCTTGAACTAAACCTGCTTCAGGGTATACATTGTAATACCCTTTATTCATAGCAAAACCTTGTTTGTCGTCAGTAAATTGAGTCGCTAACTGAGCAAATTTGCTGTTATCAGCTTTCAATACATTAACTAAACTATCAGCCAATTTCTTTTTTTCTGCAATCTCTGCATCATTTTCTCCTTCCACTAAACCATTAGTCGATGTTCCAATAAGAATATGTCTTACTTCAGTTTCTTCCCTAGTATAAGAATCTCTTATTTTTGCTAAAATGATTTTTGATTCCCCTTGTTGATTGGTAAAGGAAAAAGGACCTACCACATCACCTTTGTTTGCATTGGCGATTTGCTCGTTAACGTCAGCAGAAAATGGAGATTGAAATTTATCAAATTCATTTGCAGGCATCACATCAAAATTATTTTGATCTTGTTGTTTTGCACCTATTTTAGTTTCAGAATTTGCATTTACAAAAGATGAGTCATTAGATGCTTTTTGAAAAGCAATTTTTACTTTTTCCAAATCAGCACTCAATAATTCTTTATCTTGTTCAGTAGGTTTGATAGGAATCAAAACATAATCAAATGCTCTGTATTCATCAATCATTCTCCATTCTTTGTTATTCTTGTTTTTTTCATAATAACTTTTGATTTCATTATCTGTCACTTCAACAGAGTCATTTGGAACAGTATTTACATCTTTAGCAACAAAACTAATATCTAAAGCTGCATTTTTAGCAATCAAACTTTTGGTAGCCTCACTATTCGTAGCAATCACAGAATACATAGCCATAGCATTGTATTTTTGTTTGATTCTTGCTTCCATAAAAGGTAAGTCGATATTTCTGTAAATTTCGCTTTTTTGAATAGCCAATTGATCTCCTGTTAGTGTAGCCACTTGATTATTCATTCTATCATACCAAGCTTTAACAGAATCTTTACTAAAGATTTTTTCTTCGCTATTTCCGTAAGAGTATGAAAATTGCTCAACTAACTGTTGGTTTGGATAATCTCCCAAAATTAAGTAGTCTTTCAATTCAGTAGCGCTAACTCTCAAACCAATTTTTTCCACTTCAATTTTTAGAAGTGTATCAATAATCATCTGATTCCACAATTGAGTTTCTTGTTGAATTTTGTATTCTTCTGGAATGTTGGAATAACCTGCAAACATATTTTGAGCTCTTAGGTTAAAGTTCCAATCTGAATCATAAACTTTTTCACCATTCACTTCTCCAATAGGTTGTTCTCCAGATCCCTGTAAACCTTGAAATATGGTGTCAAAAGGTATGATAAACAACAACAATCCTAGCCCCACAATAAATACTAGTAATCCTGATTTTTCTCTAATTTTGCCTACTAATGCCATTTCTATTTTTTATTTAAGGCTGCGAATATACAACTACAATTTGAATTCTGAAAACACTATTTTATTTTTATTGTTTTTTTTGATTAAGGTTTGTAAAGATTCATTACACAACATTCACCCCATTCTTTGTGTTTTTCGAATGATACACCAATAAAAAGGTATTTTGGATTTAAAGAGTTGATACGATGACCCAAGCCAGAAATATTGTGGTCTATCAGCATTTGCATTACTACATCTTTCCCATTCGTCATTCCAAAAGAACAGTTTTCCGCATATTTGTTTATTTTTGGGCAGTTTATTCTTTCATGTCCCACAGTTCCTGCTGCTCCCATTTCTTTGGCAAAACATTTAGAATAACTTGTCATACTATCGTTTGGAATCATGGCATTCATAGGAACTAGCGTGTCCAACATTTCTTCAAGCGAAGTTATGTAAGGAGAACCTTTTAGGTAATCGCCATATTTTTTTGTTCCAAAGTATTCTTTGAGTTCAAGAACTTTAAATTTTTGAGGATACATTCTTGCTAAATTGAGATACATCACCACATCTTTTTCTATGGGTTCTAAAAAGGAACAAGTGTCACCAGTTTTTGCACTTTGTAGCTCCTCGATTGTCCAGGCTTGAAGATTATTTTGAGACCATAAACTTAATGTTATAAATAAACTCAATATGATAAGTGTTGTCTTCATCGATTTTTTTACATTTAATTATTTTGAGTAGGTAAAGTTAATTTAAAAAAGATAAAATATACTTCAAATTTTAATTCCTACTCCTTAACTTTGTATTTCATTGAAAAATTATGGTAAAAGTAAGTTACAAAGATTGGTCTTTTGAAGTGGATAAAACCGTTACACAAAATACCTACAAAAACATCAAAATTGCAAGTGCTGAAGAAAGCGAAACGCTTGATGGATTAAATTTCGCAAAACAAAGAGAGGAAATCTATCCAGAAGAAATTAAAAAGTTGTTTGATGATTTAGGAATAGATTATAAAAAAGAAGCGGAAGTAAGTCATCATGAAGCGCTAACTAATGGAATGCATATATACAGTGGGTGGTTTCATTTCAAAGGAAGTTTTACAGGACCTGATTATTTAGATTTAATGTCGGAAGAAGATAAAAAGTTTAATTTGATAGAAATCACCAAAAACTTCAGTTTGGGATTTAGAAAAGAAAGTTTTTTAACATCTTTTGAGGATAGGAAAAATCTAGTTCAAGTAGAGTTTGAATGCTTGATTCCATGGGTTTTAGAACAAGAGTATGAAGACGAAGATGAAATTTTTGATATGTAATTTTAAAACATAACTTTTTTTTTGATGTTTGTATCTTTTTTTTCTTTTTATTTGCATTTAATATTAACCTAAAAATACATTTTCCTTGACAATCTGCCGATGAAAAACACTTATTTTAACCTAATTGACCAAACGTATTATTTTCCTCAAGATGGATTTGATTTAAACGATGATTATCTTCTTTTTAATGGTGTTTCCATTAAGTATCTTATAGAAAAGTACGGTACACCTTTTAGATTGATGTATCTTCCAAAAATTGGAGATCAAATTAAAAAAGCGAGAAACTTATTCAATAGAGCCATCAAAGCAAATGATTACAATGGAACATACAATTTTTGCTATTGTACCAAATGTAGTCACTTTCATCACATTGTGAGTGCTGCTTTGAAACAAAAAGTGAATTTAGAAACTTCTTCTGCTTTCGATATTGACTTGATTGAGAAATTGTATGAAAAAGGAGAGTTAAAAAAAGATATTCTTATCATTCATAATGGCTACAAAACCGATGAATACATTACAAAAATTCTAAGATTACAAGAAAAAGGTTTCAAAAACTCAACAATAATTCTTGATAGCCCAAGTGAAATTGATAGAATTGAGAAATTGCTTAATGGCAGAACAATAGATATTGGTATTAGAATGGCGATTGACGAAGAACCGCAGTCTTCGTATTACACTTCTAGACTAGGAATTAGAAGTAATGAGTTGTTGGAATTATATACCAAAAAATTAAAAGGAAATAAAAGTTTTACAGTCAAAATGCTTCACTTTTTTGTGGATTCAGGTATTAAAGATACCATTTACTACTGGGGAGAATTTAACAAAGCAGTAAAACTATACACCAAACTAAAAAAGATTTGTCCAACACTTGATTCATTGAACCTTGGAGGAGGTTTTCCTATTAGAAATCACTTAGGTTTCAAATATGATTATGAATACATGATTAATGAAATCGTCAGGAATATTAAAGAAACTTGTACCCAAGAAGGGGTGCCAGATCCAAACATCTTTACAGAATTTGGAAAATATACAGTGGGAGAAGCGGGTGCAACTATTTTTAAAGTAATTGAACAAAAACAACAAAACGACCAAGAACGTTGGTACATTGTAGACAACAGTTTGATGAATACCATTCCAGATGCATGGTCTATCAATGAGAAATTTATTCTTTTACCAATTAACAAATGGAAAAATGAATACGTAAAGGCAAATATTGGTGGTATTAGTTGTGATCACTCGGATTATTACAATTCTGAAGATTTCAACCAACAAATCATGCTTCCCGAATACAAAGACACTGATAAAGAACCTCTATATTTAGGGTTTTTTCACACAGGAGCATATCAAGATGCAATAAGCGGTTACGGAGGTTTGAAACATTGTTTGATTCCTGCTCCAAAACACGTAATCGTAGATAGAGACAAAAAAGGTAATTTTATAGATTACGTATATAGAAACGAACAAACTGTAGAAGATATGATGGATATCTTGGGGTATGAGTAGATGGTTTGTGGTTCGGAGTTCGGAGTTCGTGGTTTGGAGTTTGTTGTTTGGAGTTATTCCTCACTAACCACTAACCACTAACCACTAACCACTAAGTGCTAAAAACTAACAACTTAAAAAAATGAAAGGACCAATATCAAATTTTATAGTAGAACATTACAAACATTTCAACGCTGCGGCATTGGTAGATGCAGCTCAAGGTTATGAAACACATCTTTTGGAAGGTGGAAAAATGATGATAACGCTTGCTGGAGCGATGAGTACGGCAGAATTAGGGAAATCTTTGGCAGAAATGATTAGACAGGATAAAGTTGCGATTATTTCATGCACAGGAGCCAATTTGGAAGAAGATATCATGAATTTGGTTGCGCATTCTCATTACAAAAGAGTGCCACATTACAGAGATTTATCTCCACAAGATGAATGGGATTTATTAGAAAATCACTACAATAGAGTTACCGATACTTGTATTCCCGAAGAAGAAGCTTTTAGAAGATTGCAAAAACATATTCACAAAATATGGAAAGATGCAGAAGTTGCTGGAGAAAGATATTTTCCGCATGAGTATATGTACAAAATCCTTTTAAGTGGAGAATTAGAACAGTATTATGAAATTGATCCAAAAAACTCTTGGATGCTAGCAGCAGCAAAAAAAAATATTCCAATCGTGGTTCCAGGATGGGAAGATTCTACTATGGGAAATATTTTTGCTTCTTATGTTATCAAAGGAGAGTTGCAAGCAAGCACTATGAAATCAGGAATTGAATATATGGCTTGGTTGGCAGATTGGTATGTGAAAAATTATGAAGGAAAAGGAGTTGGTTTCTTCCAGATTGGAGGAGGAATAGCAGGAGATTTCCCAATTTGTGTTGTGCCTATGTTGTATCAAGATATGGAAATGGAAAACATTCCGTTTTGGAGTTATTTCTGTCAGATTTCTGATTCTACAACAAGTTACGGATCTTATTCTGGAGCAGTTCCCAACGAAAAAATCACTTGGGGAAAACTAGACATAGATACACCAAAATTTATAGTAGAATCTGATGCTACTATAGTAGCGCCACTTATTTTTGCCTATATTTTGGGTTGGTAAAATATTATAGATATTGAAATTTAAAAAAGAAGAATTAATTTCAAAACCAGTTATAGAGTATCATTTAATACATGAAATATTTTGAGCCCAAAAGAAAAAATTAAATATCTTGAAAATTATTTAAATAATTCAAGTAACAATTATTCAGATAGTTTTAAAACTGATATTTTGATTTATATTGATGAGTTTAATATTAATAATTCATTATTAAAATTCGTTGATAAACTAAATTCAAAAAAAGATATAGAAAATTGGGTAGATAAATTGACCGCAAGAATAGTTCTAAAATTTGATAAAGAAAGCCTGCAATTATCTGACTTAATATATGACTATATAGAATTTGGTTAAATAGTTTAATTTGAATAATATAAAGTCAATTGAATTTTTTATTAAACATATAAATTACTTTTGAGAGAGCTGTTTAAAAAAAATAATTCAATAAATTTGCTCTGATGAAGGATTTAGAAAATATACAAGATATAAAGTTGTTGGTGGATTCGTTTTATAATCGAGTGAATAAGGATGAATTTTTATCACCTGTGTTTAATGAGTTTGCAAAAGTAGATTGGGAATTACATTTACCGAAGATGTATAATTTTTGGAACACGATTTTGTTTAGCGCTGGAGATTACAAAGGAAGTCCTTACGAAAAACACGAGCCACTTCCTGTGATGAAAGATCACTTTGATAGATGGTTAGAATTGTTCAACGCAACTGTGGATGAATTATTTGTAGGAAAAATGGCAGAAGAAGCCAAAAAAAGAGCGCAAGTAATTGGTTTAACATTCTGGAGTAAAATTGCCCATTCAAGAAATATAGTTTGACAAAATACCTAAAATACCTTGCTTTCTCTTTGCTTTACTTTGTGGAGTTTATTCTATTTTTTTTAAATTTATATTTCATAATATCAATTTTAGGATTACTAATTCCAGTCAATTCCGATTATGAATATAAAAAAGAAGAAATTCAATTTTATGTGGTGAGCAATGGAGTTCATACAGATATTTGTCTTCCTGTGGAGTCTTCTTTTCACGATTGGTCACATTTTATTCCAGTAAAAGATTACAAAGGACTTCGTTCCAAACCAAAATTTATTGGTATCGGCTGGGGCGACAAAGGTTTTTATTTAGATACTCCCACTTGGGCAGATCTCAAATTTAGTACTTCTTTCAAAGCTGCGTTATTGCCATCCGAAACAGCAATGCACATTACTTATTGGGATTCAGAACCCAAAATTGGAGAGAAAATCAAACTCTGTAGTTTGAACGAAGAGGAGTATATGCAATTGATTTCATTTATATTTGCTACTTTTCAAACAGAAAATGGATTTAATATTCAATTAATCGAAGGAAAAGGCTATACAGAATTTGATAATTTTTATGAAGCTAATCACAGTTATCATTTACTCAAAACTTGCAACACTTGGACCAATCAAGTCTTAGCAATTGCAGGGGTTAAAACATCCTCTTTGGCTCTTTTTGAAAATGGAATTTTAAGATGGTTGTGAACTATGCTCAAATTTATATTCGATTAACATTCAACTGTTGGCATAGAAAATGTTTGTGGGTATCGACATTAATCATATTTCATTAGGTTTGTGATTCGAAATGAAGTCAAGATTATTTATCATATCAATATTTATTTGCTTTAGCACTCATTTTTTTGCTCAAGACAAAAAAATAGACCGTCTTGAAATGCTTTATGATCAAGGGAATTATAAAATTGTAATGCGTAAATCTGATAGGTTGCTAAGGAATGAAAATTATAAGAGTCATCCTTCCCCAATTTTATTTAAAGCACTCTCGGAATATCAACTAAGCAAAAGTAACGATCGTTTTTCATCATCAGATGCTGTATATGATTACGAGCAATTTTTGAAGTTAGACAGCATCTTTTATTACCAAAAAGCATATTCCAATTATATCTACGATATGCAGTTGGGAATCGCCAATGAAATTAGAGATTTGAACGAAAAAGGAGAGGTTGAAAAGGCTAAAATTAAGTATGATTCTTTTGTAAGACTTTTTGGAAATGTTGCCAAATTCGATGAATTAATTATCACCGAAATAAAAGTTACGCCTACTGAAAATCTTACACCTGAAGTCCCACTTACTACTTCTAAAATAAGAGAAGGGGTAATCAATGAAGCTAAAAAACACATTGGCACACCCTATAAATATGGAGGTATTTCTACTGAAGGCTTTGATTGTTCAGGATTTACTCAATATGTTTTTAGTAAAAATGGCAAGCAATTGCCAAGGACAGCATCAACTCAAGCGTCAACTTATAAAGAAATAAAGTTGTCTAAAGTACAACCTGGAGATTTACTTTTCTTTGGGAAGAGTAGAAATAATATTTCGCATGTTGGAATTGTAATATCTAATGGAGATAAAGAGCCATTAACTATGATTCATGCCTCTACAAGTAGAGGTATCATGATTTCCAATGTGGATGCAGATTCATATTGGAAACCCAAACTTCAATTTGCCGCTACTGTTTTAGAACCATGAAATGTTTTTTTATCATAGCATTTTTATTTTGCCTACTTACTTTTATGGGGCAAGACTCATCAAAAATGATTGTTGTTATTGATGCGGGTCACGGAGGAAAAGATCCAGGAAACTTACATCAGACCAAAGGGCTTTCGGATGAAAAAGATTTAAATCTTGCTATGGCATTGAAGGTGGGTGGTTATATCGAACAGTTTTTAGGACATGCCATAGAGGTCGTTTACACCAGAAGAACGGATGAGTTTATTAGTTTGGAAGATAGAGTGAAAATGGCTAATAATATCAATGCTGCTTATTTTATTTCTGTTCATTGTAATGCTAGCGAAAATAACTCTGTTGTAGGAACAGAAACCCATATTCATACTTTCGAAAGTACCATGAGTAATAAGTTGGCACACGAAATCCAGAGTCAATTCAAAGATAGAGCAGGCAGACACAGTAGGGGAGTGAAAATAAAAAATGATAGACTTGGGAATTTGTTAGTTCTCAAAGAAAGTAAAATGCCTGCAGTTTTAGTCGAAACGGGGTTTATGACCAATCCACATGAAGAAGCATATTTGAATTCAGAAAAAGGTCAGGATATTATAGCTTCTGCAATTTTTAGAGCGTTTAGAGATTTTGTAAAAATTCATCACAAAATAGAAATGCAATTGGCCGAAAAACCAAATGAAGAAGTCAAAAATGAGCCAGTTTGGAAAATTCAAATTTTTGCATCTACTGGACCTGTTTCATTAGATAACCCAGACTTTTTATCAGTTGGAGATGCAGTTGAAGAATTGATTTTGAGTAATACCAATTCAGCATTTAATTACAAATATTATGTTGGCTCCTTTTCCAATAAAAAAGATGCCAAAGAGAAATTAAAAGAAATTAAAGAAGGGGTTTTTAAAGATGCATTTTTAGTTAAATTTGAATAAGAAACAGTTGTTTTTTAAAACTATTATGTAGTTTTGATGAAAAGAAAATAAGTATGTCAATAAAAATTAAAGATCTAACAAAAATTTACGGTTCTCAAAAAGCGGTTGACAATATTTCTTTTGAAATAAAAAAAGGAGAAATTGTTGGTTTTCTTGGTCCTAATGGCGCTGGAAAATCAACTACAATGAAAATTCTAACTTGTTATTTGCCTCAAACATCAGGATTCGTTGAAGTTTGCGGAATAAATACTTTAGAGAATCCTCTTGCGGTGAAAGGTAAAGTAGGTTATCTTCCAGAATCCAATCCTTTGTATTACGAAATGTATGTAAAAGAATATTTAACTTTTATGGCTTCCATACATAAAGTAAAGAACAAGAAAGAAAAGGTAGAGGAAATGATAAAAGCCGTTGGTTTGACAAGAGAACAAAACAAAAAAATAGGTACACTTTCCAAAGGTTATAAACAAAGAGTTGGTCTAGCACAAGCAATGATTCATGATCCTGAAGTTTTGGTATTGGATGAACCTACATCAGGTTTGGATCCCAATCAATTGGTAGAGATTAGAAGTCTTATCAAAGAATTTGGTAAAGAAAAAACAGTGCTACTTTCTACCCATATTATGCAGGAAGTTGAAGCAATTTGTGATAGAATTATTATTATCAATCAAGGAAAGATTGTGGCAGACAATAAAACTTCAGAGATTGCGAATACAATTGTTCAAATGGATTATGTTTCGGTTGAATTTAGTGGAGGTGTCAATTTTGAAAAACTTACTAAAATTAAAGATGTAGTTGAGGTTAAAGTAGTGAAAGAAAACACCTATCTAATTGCTCATAATAGTAAAGAAGATATTCGTTTGTTAGTTTCAAAATTTGCACAATCAGAAGATGTGTTGATTTTGGAAATGCAAAGAGAGAAGGAAAAACTTGAAGAAATTTTCAAGAAATTGACTAAGTAAAATCAATCAGAACTTAAATCCAATAGTAGCGATTAAGTTCACCGCTCTTTTCTGAATTAAAGCATTACTTACCAAAATAGGGTCGTACATGTAATAGTCTTCTGTACTTTTGGTAAGTGTATATGCAAAATCAAAATAAAACTCTCTTGCTCTATACCCAATTCCTCCTGCATAAGTCATTCTTGGAGTCGTTTGTGAAACTACTTCAGGGTTGTATCCATTTTGATAATATGCAACTCCACCTCTGAGCATCCAAAGATTGGTAATTCTGTATTCGGCACCCAATCTAATATTATTTGAAGCAACAAAATTTTGAATTACTCTTTCGTTTTCATTTTCAAATTGATAGCCACTTCCAGCGCCACTGTGACTTCTTAATGAACCATTGCTATAGTTCACCATTTCATAATCAACAGAGATTAATCCTTTCTTTTTAATTACAAATGCCAAACTTCCCATTAATCTTGAAGGAGTTCTCATTTTATACAAAAAACTTCCTCTTGGTGATTCTGCAAAGTAACCATTCTCTGTTCTATCAATAGTTGTGTTTCTAAAATTAGTTTCTACAGAAGTATTCCATTTGTCAGTAACCTTGTAGAATGCTGTTGGACTATGGTAAGACAAACCAATTCTTAACCATTTTGTGGGTAAATAAATTGCGCCAATTTTTAGATTAAAACCTCTTCCTTCAGTATTTAAAAATTCTGAATATGTGAAATCTGTAAGCGCTGTGGTATCTATGAGTGAATATTCTGTATGTGTTTTTTCTTGTGTGTAACTAAATCTTTGAAAGTTTACCGATCCGCCTACATATAACTTTTCATTATAATTACCTGATACCGCAAATGACCATTCGCCCAAACTTCCAGATTGTTGAACCGTATGTTCTTTTTGAATACTATCTACATACATTTGAGTAGTGAATACTTCTTTTCCTCCAAGTCCATTCAAGGGGTCAATTAGCCAGGCCATATATGCTGGTGCTGCCATGAAAGGAGATACATTGTAATTGAATAAATCATCTTCTGTGGCTCCATAACCCTCAGCGGCTAATACTTGTGAAAAAGAGTTAGAATCAAGTCCACTTATTCTATAATCCGAATTAAAATTCATTAATTTATTGTATCCAAAACCAAATTGTGCTGCTCTCCATTTACTTGTACTATTAGCGTGTGCTTTACTTACACCTAATATACCAACACTATTTATGTTGATATTTTCTCTACTGTCAAAAGTATTTACACCATTATGTAATGTGTTTGCTGTAGATAAAGTAAGAGAGGGTGTAAATGAAAATTCAGATTCTCTATATCTTCCCATACCGGCAGGATTAGTGCTTAAAACAGAAATATCTGCTCCAACAGCACCAAAAGCTCCTGCAACTCCATTATATCTTGCGCTTCCTCCAAAATGAGTGCTGCTATATCTCATTACATCAGTTTCAGTCTGTGCAAAAGCAATTGTTGAAACTAACATCGAAATTAAATATATAAATAAGATTCTCATTTTGATATACTTTTAATTTTTAACTTTTTCTTAATAATTCTTAGATGTTAACATCTATACTCATATTAAATATGAATGAAGTTAATATAGAATTTATTATAGTTGTTTGGGGTTATTATCTGCCACCTCTGCTTGATCCTTTAGAACCGCCTGATGCTCCTCCGCCAAAAGATCCTCCTGAAGAACCACCACTACTTCTACTTCCGCCTCCACTGTTGTAATTTCCACCGCTACTACCTCCTGAATTTCTTGAACCACCATAAGAAGGTGTGGTTGTTTTACTTGGAGAAGTTGAGTTATAACTTCCTCCTGAATTCCTAGATCCACCTGTGTTGTAATTGTTATTACCTCCTGAGTAGTTGGGTTTGTTATAACTGCCGCTGCTTGTGTTTGTACTGTTCCCAGTGTTGTAATAGTTATTATTTCTGTTGTTTGTAGTTGTATTATAAGAAGGTTTGGTGCTCCAAGCAGAACTGTTCACTTCTTTTTTTCCAGCATTATTATAATAGTTAGTATTGGTTGATGAAGTAGATAAAGGTTTTTTATAAACTTCTTTTGAAGTTGTACTAACATTGTTGTTAGTGAAGTTAGGTTTTTTAGAAGTTGTATTTGAAATATTATTGTGACCTATAGGCTTCTTATCGGTAATAGAAGACATTGTGTTACTATAGTTTTGAAACTTAGCAGGTTTTTTACTTGTAGTATTTCCTATTTTAATGGGTTTAGTATTACCAGTATTATCATTATTTGAGGCTGTTGAGTTGTTGTTTGATCTAGGGCTTACATAATCACTTGTTCCATGACCTTTAATACTTGCTCTTGTAAGGTTATAAATTTCAGATGAAGCGTTCCCATGGTTAGATCCGTTTGTTGAATTGGAGGACATTCCACCGCTATTGTGTCCATTGAAGGTGTTTCCTAAATTTCCGTCAACAACAAATCCTCCACCAGAATTATTCCATCCATTATTCCAACCATTATTCCAACCGTTGCCATAATACCCGCCATAGTAAGGATTTCCATAGCCATATCCTAGAGCAAAACCGTTTCCATAATAAAATGAATTTTGACCGTAATAATTCCAGCCGTTGTTCCATCCATTATTCCAACCGTTATTGCACCCAAATCCAGAATTGAAATTATTGAATCCATTGTTATAAGGATAATAAAAATTATTGTTCCAATTGTTGTTGCAATTACAGTTACAATTGTTGTTCATCGCATTGTAACCAGCACCACCATAGTAATAATTATTTTGGTTTTGAATGTTATTGGAATTATTTGTAGTAGTCTCTTGGTTGTTCTTAGCATAAGCCTCATTGTAATAATCTTCATTTTCGAAATATTCATCAGAAGATTCATTTCCTGCAAGATATATAGGTTTAATATCCCCGTAAACATCATCATCGTATGCTACATCTTTTGAGGTTGCACATGAAGCAAAAATTACCACAATTGCCATCAAGTATATGTAAAAATGTGTTTTCATAATGTTTATTTTTTAGAGTAAATCTCTTCTATTTTGTAAATATACAAATATTATAGCGTATTTGGGTCAATATTGAAGATTAAATTTATAACTTTGTTTTTCAATTTAACAGAAAATTAACAAATATCATACCAAGAAATGGCAAAGGGATTAGTAAAAAGAAGTGAGGATTTCTCGAAATGGTACAACGAACTCGTTGTGATGGCAGATTTAGCTGAGAATTCAGGTGTTAGAGGATGTATGGTAATCAAACCTTATGGTTACGCAATATGGGAAAAAATGCAAGCGCAATTGGATAAAATGTTTAAAGAAACAGGTCATCAAAATGCCTATTTTCCTCTTTTTGTTCCTAAAAGTCTTTTTGAAGCAGAAGAAAAAAACGCAGAAGGATTCGCAAAAGAATGTGCAGTAGTAACTCATTACAGATTAAAAACAGATCCTAATAATTCATCCAAACTTATTGTTGATCCAGAAGCCAAATTAGAGGAAGAATTAGTTGTAAGACCTACGAGTGAAGCCATTATTTGGAATACATACAAAGGGTGGATTCAATCCTATAGAGATTTGCCAATTCTTATCAATCAATGGGCGAATGTTGTGAGATGGGAAATGAGAACTAGATTGTTTTTGAGAACCGCTGAGTTTCTTTGGCAAGAAGGTCATACTGCTCATGAAACTAAGCAAGAAGCGCTAGAAGAAACTTCAAGAATGTTGGATGTGTATGCTACTTTTACAAAAGAATACATGGCGATGCCGGTAGTGAAAGGGTATAAGACTGAAAATGAAAGATTTGCAGGAGCAGACGATACATACTGTATAGAAGCATTGATGCAAGATGGAAAAGCACTACAGGCTGGAACATCTCATTTTTTAGGACAAAACTTCGCTAAAGCTTTTGATGTTAAATTTGCAGATAAAGAAGGAAAACAAGAATATGTTTGGGCTACATCGTGGGGAGTTAGTACTAGATTAATTGGGGCATTAATAATGTGCCATTCCGATGATTTTGGATTGGTTTTACCTCCTAAATTAGCGCCAATTCAAGTTGCTATTGTTCCCATATACAAAGGGGATGAGCAATTAGAGCAAGTGAATGAAGTGGCATTTAAAATCAAAGAAGAATTAATAGCAGCCGGATTATCTGTGAAATATGATAATGACGATAACAGAAAACCGGGATGGAAATTTGCCGAATACGAAATGAAAGGTGTGCCAGCAAGAATTGCTATTGGTCAAAGAGATATAGAAAATGGAACTGTTGAAGTTGCAAGAAGAGATACATTAACAAAAGAAATTGTTTCAAGAGAAAATTTAACAAAATATATTGTTGATTTGATGGAAGAAATTCAAGTTAGTCTTTACAATAGAAATCAAGATTTTGTTAATGCTAAAACCACAATCGTAAATTCATGGGATGAATTTCAAGAAGTAATTGCAAATAAAGGAGGTTTTGTTTCTGCTCATTGGGATGGTTCAAGTGAAACAGAATTAAAAATTAAAGAAGCAACCAAAGCAACGATAAGATGTATTCCTTTTGATCAAGAAGATGAAGATGGATTGTGTGTTTTTTCAGGAAAACCATCGAAAAGAAGAGTCTTGTTTGCTAAAGCATATTAAAAAAGAAATAAAATGATTGATAATCAACACAGTCAGAATTTGATTTTTGAAATTGTCAAAGATCGCAGTGTACTGAAACAAGATGTATTTAATAATATCATCTTGAATTTCAAGATACTTAAAAATGTCCTTAAAGAAGTTGGAGATGACCTCAAAGACAAAATGAAAGATGTGGACGAAAGAGTAGTAGTAGAATACAAAGATGTGGATGATTATGAAGCGCATTTAAGAATTGGAGGTGACATACTTATTTTTCATATGCATACAAACGTTTTCAAATTTGATGATTCAAATTCACTTTGGAAAACATCTTATTTAAAAGATAACCCTAACAGAGGATATTGTGGAATAATAAATATTTACAACTTTTTGTCAGACTCCTATACATACAATCGTCAGAATGATTTGGGCTATATGATTGCAAGAATTTTCATTAATAATGAAAATCATTACATGGTTCAAGGAAAAAGACAATTAGGTTTTTTATATAATGATTTTATCAATTCAGTAATTGATAAAGAAAGTATGCAAGCCATAATTCAATCATCTGTATTGTATGCTTTAGATTTTGATTTATATGTTCCACCTTATGACGAAGTGAAAGAAGTTTCGCTTTACGAAATGCAAAGGGTAAGCGAAGGCTTAAGAACAAGAACAGGAAAACGTTTAGGCTTTAGATTTCAAGCAGATACAGATGAGGTTTAATATCGAGCAAAAAAATAATTCAAAAAAAGATAAAATTTTGTTTAAAAAGTTTGGGGGAATAAAAATTAGTATTACATTTGCAGCCCAAATCAATCAATAATGATTGGAATGGCCCGTTCGTCTAGGGGTTAGGACGCCAGGTTTTCATCCTGGAAACAGGGGTTCGATTCCCCTACGGGCTACTAAAATAAAGAAAGAAAAAATTATATGGCAAACCATAAATCAGCGTTAAAGAGAGTTAGATCTAGCGAAATTAAAAGAGTTAGAAATAAGTACCAACATAAAACAACAAGAAACGCTATCAAGAAATTGAGAGCTACTACTGATAAAAAAGAGGCTACTACTTTATACCCTTTGATCAGTGGAATGTTAGATAAATTGGCAAAAAGAAATATTATTCACAAAAAGAAAGCATCTAATTTAAAATCTAAATTAGCTGTTTACGTGAATTCACTATAATCTTATTTAAATTATTTTATAATTTTGAAACCTGACTTTTTTTAAGTCAGGTTTTTTTTGCTTTAATAAATACCCCCTAGAATGACTACTGAAAATTACAAAATTTCCATCAAAGAATTAGCCGAAGACGATAGACCAAGAGAAAAGATGATGCTCAAAGGAAGAACCGCCTTGAGTGATGCTGAATTAATCGCTATTTTGATTGGCTCAGGCAACAGAAATGAATCCGCAGTGCAATTGTCTCAAAGAATTCTTCAAGAGCAGAAAAACGATTTAAAACAATTGGCTCGATTGTCTATAAAAGATTTACAAAAGTTTAATGGAATTGGCGAAGCAAAAGCGATTACAATTTGTGCCGCTTTGGAATTGGGCAGAAGAAGAAAAGAACAAGATGCACCCAAGAAAGTCACGATTAGTTCAAGCAAAGATGTTTATAATGCTTTGCGTCCTAAATTACAAGATTTACCACACGAAGAATTTTGGGTGATTCTGCTTTCGAGAAACAATAAAATTCTAGATATGCAATTGGTAGGCAGGGGAGGCATTACAGGAACAGTAGCAGATGTAAGAGTGATTTTGAAATTGGCTATAGAAAATTCTGCTTCTGGAATAATCGTTTCACACAACCATCCATCTGGGAATTTAAAACCAAGCCCACAAGACATACAACTTACCAAAAAGATAAAAGAAGCATCAACTATTATGGATATTTCTCTTTTGGACCACCTTATCTTTACAGATGATGGCTATTTGAGTTTTGCAGATGAGGGGATGTTGTAAATAAAAAAAACTCACAGCATCCAAAGTTGAACTGTGAGTTTTTTACCTAAACAAAAATTGCTTCTAAATTTATTTTATCCAGTACAAGTAAATCTTTCTCAACAAATAAATTGTTTTCTTTATTTCAAATAGTGTGATAGTATCACTGTTTTTAAGAAATTTTCAAATTTGAATTTTTCAGATGGATCGTATTTTTCAGTTACGTTGGTAAGTTTCCATAACTCTTCGTAGTCCTTTTTTTTTTGAGTATTTCAGCTTCTCTTGTGTATTCTAATAGCCAATCCATTTTTTTATGCTCGAATGGATCTGTTGAAAGAACGGATTTGTAGAAATAACCATAACGATTGTCTATAATGGTTGGGGTGACAAAAACACAATTATCAAAAGGGAGTAGGGTACCATCTTTTAAAGCTCCTTTTCCATTTGTTATGACCAGCATATTATTTTTGTCTTTAATGGCACGAACTACAAATTCATCTTTGTCAGGATAACTACCGTCCGTAAAAGGAAACATAAATTTGATTTCTTTAATATTATTATTAGCATCCTTAATTTTTTCAATTTTAAGTTTTGATTTGTAACCGTTACAATAAATAAAATCTGAGGATAAAATAGCATCTATTTCAGTTAAATATGCTTTAGAACTTAAGTCACTTTCAATTTGTTTTAAATAAGCATTGTAACCATCAAACCTTTTTTTAGCGTCTCGTTCTATAAGATCTTTTCTATCGTATTCAATTTTTTCCTCTAATGCTTCTGCAATTTCCGTATCTACAAGTTTTAAATAAAACGGATTTTTACCATAGATGATTTTTCTATCAACAGCTCTAACGAAATATTCATGATTATTATTAGTCTCAAAAGCATATTGATTAATGTTTCCATAATAATACTCCGCATAGTATTCAGTTGGGTACCATTCATATTTAGGATAAAGTATAAGGCTATCTTGTGTTTTATTATCTATAATTTTTAAATAGAAATAGTGTTTCCTTCAATATCCTTACGACCCGAATTGATTTTGGTAAATGTCGTTTTACGGTTTGTTAGATAGTTAAATTTTAACCCTTCTTCATAAGAGGTTATAATATTATTTACGTTAGTAATTTCAATGTTTTTTGCTTCTTTATATGCTTTTCCATTGTAGATTTCACGCATAATTGGTGCTTGGGAAAATATATTGCCCAAGGATGTCATCAGTACGATAGATAAAAAAAGATGTTTTTTCATTTTCATTTTTTATTATTGTTTCACAAATTTTTGAGTTGTTCCGTTTTCGGTTTGGATAAAGTATATCCCATTTTCTAATGCTTCCGTTGTATATAAATAATTATCAGATCCAGTCAATCTTGAGACAAGTCGTCCTTCAACAGTGAAAATGTTTATTGGACTAACTTTTGATAATTGAATATTGATTTCGAAAGTTGATGGATTGGGATAAACAGAAATGATTGTGTTTTCAAATTCTGATACAGATGCAACTAATGCATTTGTAATTTTTCTTATGTTTTTTGAATTGGCTTCAGATACATATAAATTGTCATTATTGTCTTTTGTCATAAAATATGGACCATCAAAAGAACAAGTTGAAACATCTCCATCTACTGAATTTGAAGTGCCATCACCCAGAATAGCAATATCATCAGAAGAATTGATATCCCATTTAAGAATTTTGTTACTGTAAAAACCAGATAAATAAATGTTGTTGTCTGAGAGTCTAACTGCACCAAATGATGTGCCTCAACGCTGTTAATTGCATTAACAATTGAACCGGTTTCTTTGTCTATTTCATAACTAGCATAGCAAAGGGCAGAGGTTACAAATAAGTTTCCATTGGCAAGCATCTCAAGTCCGGTTCCTCTTTCACTAGCACACAACATCCAAGAAGCTGAATCATTTATTTGAATTACATTAGCACTTCCTACTGCACCACCTCCTGGAAGCACTTTGTAAACAATTTGAGAAACATATTCAATAAAATAAAGTGTATCACCGTCAAAAACAATACCTGCAGGACCATTTGCACCTGTTAAATAGTTTGTTGCAGAGCCGCCTGTTGTAGGAATTCTTAAAATTGAATTGCCACCATAGTCTGCAACAAATAGGTCATTGTTTGTACCAAATTCAATATCCATGGGGTCTGTAATTCCAGAATTGGAGAAAGTAGTCGATGTTCCAGTTGATTGGTTTAGTTTAGTTATTCTAGATCCTGGAGATCTTTCCGCAAAATAGACATTACCAGATGCATCCACTGCAACGCCTGAAGGTGTTTCGATAGTTTGAGAAATGGTTGAAACGGTTTGGGCAAAACTATTTGCTTGTATCAATGATATTATAACAAAAGATAGATTAAGTAGTGTTTTTTTCATAATTTAAATTTTAATTTTCAGCGAATGTATCTTATACTATCAGAATAATATATCAAATTTTCTAAAGTGTATTCCATTTCTTCTAACGAGTGGTTTTAAACTTCTAAATGATAACTCTTGCTTAAAAAATTGACTTACATTTGCTTTATTAAATTAAGTTTGTTTTTAATATATTGATTTTAACTCTTTTGCCCAACCTATTTTTGGGACAATGGGAGTTTTCTTATCGCAACCTAAATATTTCTGATGGTTTAGCTTCTAATACGATTTACGATATCAAACAAGCTTCTGATGGATCTATGCTCATTGGACATGAAAAAGGGCTCTCAAGATTTAACGGTGTTGCTTTTCAGCATTTTGAATGTGATAAAGAAATTTCTCTTTCAAACATTGTGGAACTCGAACATGGAAAGTATTTATGAAGGTCATTTAATGATGATTGTTATATTTCTGAGGGAATTCAGTTAAATAGGCAAGAAGAACTTTCCAAAAAAGAATATTTCTTTAGTTATTACTCTAAATTGGAAGACAATTCTGTAATTAAAATAAATAGTAATTCTGTATTAAAGATTTGGAATGGGAAAAAACTAATTACACAAGATTTATTTAAATTTGATAATGACTCTTCACACTCTAATTCTTATACAATTTTAAAGAATAAATTACTTGTAGATAGATCTTCAAAACTTATCATTTACAATTTAAATAATGGTTCAAAAGTTAAGAGTTATAAAATAGATTTTGAACCCAAAACAATATGCACACATTTCAATAATGAATTTTTTATTCTGGGAACCATTACTGGAAATTGTTGGAATATCAATAAAAATTATGAAATAGTAAAGCATCAATTAAAGGAATATCAACCAAGTGATAAGTTTTCATGTGTAACAACAATTCAAGATTCTATTCTTGCAATTGGGACTTTTGGGGGATTGTATTTGTACGACAAAAATTATAAATTAATTTCTAAAACTTTCACAGACAAACAGATAACTTCAATATCAGAAGATATTGAAGGGAATTTATGGGTAGGCACACAATTAGAAGGACTTTTAGTGATTCCATCTTTGCATATAAAACAAGTTCAAGACGATTTTTTTATAAAAAATAAATTCAATATTGCCAATGCAATCACCATAAATGATTCTTTACTTGTAGCAGGTTCATATGATGGTAGAGTTGCTTTTTTTTCTGAAAAAGGGGTTTTAGTTAAATTATTAGATTTAGGTGTTAAGTCAGAAGTTCAGGCTTTGTATTATGACAAGAAAAATAAGTCACTCTATGTAGATTGTTTGAATTTGTTCGAATTAGATATTGATACATTCATAATTAAATCTTCCTACAAATCTAGATCAGTAAAAGACCTTTTGGTAAAAAATGATACCTTGTATATGGCAACCTCAGTAGGGGTTCATGTGGGAGAAAATGCTGCAAATTATAAAGTACATTCTCTAAAAGTTTGGTTCAATCACATTGTACCCTTTCAAAATGGTTTTCTAATTGAAAGTCTTGAAGGTCTTTATCAAATACAAGGTAATCAATTGTCGCTTTTACATAAAGATTTTATTGGAGAATCTCCAAAAGAGATATTGTTTGCTAAAGGCCTTACTGAATCTTCAGGTAGCATTTTGTTTTCAAACGATGGTAAAGTTCTCGAGGTTGTAGAAGATCAAGTTCGATTAATTTTTGAATTGAAAGGGTTTAAAATAAAATCACTATCGGCAAGTAAAAATAAGATATGGGCAACGGACGGAACTAAAATATTTCAGTATTCTGATAAAAAAATTACTGAAATTAATGCATTCAAAGGTTTGTCAATTAGTGACATTAGAAAACTATTAGTCTTTCAAGGGAAATTTATTGCTGTGGGAAATCAAAAGATTCAAATGTTTGAAGATGTATTAATGCCCAACATTCAAAAACCAATTTTAAAAATAGTCAGCATTACCGGAACTTACTTACTCAATAACAAACAATATATTAGCAATTTCGAAGAAAATTTACTAGACATAAAACTAGAAATACTTCCCAATATTTCCTCGTTGGGAAAAGACAAGTTATTATATAGGATTCCTTCTTTTGATAATGAATGGAAAACTATTAATAATGCTCATCTTAAACTTGAAAGATTACCATACGGAAAATATACAGTTGAAATAATTGGATACAACGAGGATGGTTTAGCTTCTGATGTTTTAAGTATTCCCATAGTCATTAAACCTCCATTTTATTCTACTTGGTGGTTTAGAATAATGATGATGATTTTCGCTACAAGCGCTATCTTATTTATTTTGAAATGGAGAATTAGAATTGTAGAACAAAAAAACCTAAAGAATCTTCAAACTGCAAAATTGAAAACCAAAGCCATTCAGTCTGAATTGAAAGCTCTTCGATCACAAATGAACCCACATTTATTTTCAATAGTTTAAGTGCCATTCAATCTAGAATTTTGAATGGAGAATCGAGAAGTGCTTATGAGCATCTCAATACTTTTTCTTCACTACTTCGACAATCTCTAAAATACACAAGTAAGGAATTTATTTCACTTTCTGAAGAGATTTCTTTTTTAAAGGACTATATCACGCTAGAACAATCCCGATCTGATGGAAGTTTTGATTTTATCTTGAATGTGGATGAAAATATGGATACGACCCATCAGTTATTTCCATCCTTGTTATCCCAACCATTCATAGAAAATGCTATTAGACATGGTTTGATGCATAGTAAAAAGGCACGAACATTAAAAGTTTCAATCATTGGAAAAACTGGGGTTTTTAAATTTATAATTGAAGATAATGGTATCGGAAGAGAGCAATCAAAAGAATTAAATATAAATCGACAAAATCAACATGAATCCTATGCAATTAAAACCATTCAAGAAAGAATAGAAATAATTAATAAAGAAAATAAAATGTTGATTACTTTAAAAATTGAAGATGTAAATGAAGGTACTAAAGTGATTATTTCAATTTTCAATAAAATTTAAAATGAATAATAAGTTAAGGGCAGTAATAGTAGATGACGAACCGCATGCATTGACTCTTTTTAAAAAAGTCATCGAATGGTATGCAGATCAAATAGAAATCGTAGGTGAGGCAAATAATCTCCCTAAGGCGATTCAAATAATTACAGAAACAAAACCAAATGTAGTTTTCTTAGACATTAAAATGCCCAATTATTCGGGACTTCAAATTAACGATTTTTTTGAATATCCTAGAGATTTTGAAATTGTATTTATTACTGCTCATAATGACTATAGCATCAAAGCTATCAGAATAAAAGCATTTGATTATTTGCTGAAGCCTCTTAATGCTTTGGAGTTAAAAGAGTGTTTGGATAGATTGCAGATTCTTCAAAATACAACAAAACAACTACAACCCAATATTGAGGAAAATGAAGATTTGAAGAAAGACTTAATAAGCATTAACTCCAAAAAAGGAATTTTTTATTTGAATAAATATCAAATTATATTTATTCAAGCTTCAGCAATGTATAGCATTATAATAACAGAACAAGAAGAACATGTAGTATCAAGACCTCTAAAAGATTTTGAATTTTTAACACAAGATTTTTTCTTTAGGAATCATCGTTCTTATATTGTCAACTGTCATTTTGTAAAGAGAATTTCAAACCAAAACGGATCTGAAGTAGAACTAATGAATGGCCAAATATTGCCATTAGCTAGAAATAGAATAGATAGTTTCAAACTATTTATGAAAGAAAATTTTACTTCTGATTTTAATTGTATATTAAATAAAAAAAGCCTTATCTAATTAAAGACAAGGCTTTTGTGATCCGTCTGGGGCTCGAACCCAGGACCCCAACATTAAAAGTGTTGTGCTCTACCAACTGAGCTAACGAATCATTGCTTTTTTCAATGCGGGTGCAAATATACAGGCATTATTTGATTTTGCAAGGCGATAAACGTATTTTTTTTAGAAGTATTTTTCTCCATTTGTGTAAGTGCTTATTAAGTAGTGAATTAAAGTTTAAAGTTTTATTAACTTTTGATAAATCTAAATTAAATATTTGCTTTCTATATATATATATCGTAATATTGCAATGTAATAATTTAAAAAATTATGGGAATTACCAAAACAGATTTATTTACTGAAACGCAAAACGAAATGGCATTGATAGCTAAAGTTTTTGCTCATCCTGCAAGAATAGCAATTATTGAATATCTAATCAAAGCAGATGCTTGTATCAATTCAGATTTGGTTTCTGAATTAGGTTTGGCTCAAGCCACCATAAGCCAACATTTGAAAGAATTAAAAAATATTGGTGTAATTCAAGGAACAGTAGAGGGTACTGCTATGAATTACTGCATCAATACAGATAAATGGCTAGAAATAAAAAATATGTTTAATCAATTTTTTGAACAAAAATCAAATTGCAATGATAAAGATTGTTGCTAAATAGAAATATTAACTTTTAAACTATAATATATGAAATTATCAGCATTTAAAGAAGTACTCAAATCAAAATCTACCATTGGTTTTGAATTGCCAAATGGAACGATGGTTCCGAATCATTTTCACGTGACAGAAGTAGGTCAAATCAATAAAAGATTTATCGACTGTGGAGGAACTGTAAGAAATGAAAATGTTGTCAATTTCCAACTTTGGGAAGCAAATGATTATGATCACAGATTGCATCCAGAGAAATTAGTCAACATTATCGAACTTTCTGAAAAAGTTTTGGAAATTGAAGATACCGAAATAGAAGTGGAATATCAAGGAGAAACTATTGGAAAATATGGTTTGGAATATGAAGGAGGTAATTTCTTACTTACCTCTAAATTGACAGATTGTTTGGCAAAAGACAAGTGCGGAATTCCTGAAGAAAAATTAAAAGTACCATTATCTGGTTTAAATAGTTGTGCTCCTGGTTCTGGGTGCTGTTAAAATAAGAGATATCTAGATTTCAGTCGATATGACATTCTAAAATATATTATTATAAAATGAAAATGTACCATACAGTAGAGCAGGTTATTTCCAAAATAAAGGATGCAACCCATTCTAATGAAAGGAAAACAGATTTGCAAGTGCTTATCGATTACGTGCAAAATAAAAAAGATTCCAACCAAGTGATTTTATTGAATTTTATCTGTACCCACAACTCTAGAAGAAGTCAATTTTCACAAATCTGGGCTTATGTAGCGGCAAGTTATTACAATATTAGTATTGGAAGTTATTCTGGTGGGGTAGAGATAACCGCTTTCAACGAGAGAGCGGTGGCATCTTTAGAAAGATTTGGATTCAAAATTTCTAGCGAAGGAACTAGCAATCCTATTTATAATGTTTCATTTGATTCAGAAACCAAACCTTTGGAAATGTTTTCGAAGTTGTATGATGATGAAGCGAACCCTAAAAAAAATTTTGCAGCAATAATGACTTGTTCTCATGCTGATGAAAATTGTCCTTTTGTTGCAGGATGTGACAAAAGAATACCAATAAGGTACAACGATCCAAAAGAATTTGACGATACTCCTTTAGAAAAATCGATGTACGATTATCGTTCTTTTGAAATTGCTTGTGAAATGTTTTATGTATTTTCTAAAGTTAAATATTAATGAGTAAAGAAAGTAAAATAGGTTTTTTTGAAAAATATCTTACCGTTTGGGTTTTGATTTGTATCGCTGTGGGAATAGGTTTTGGATTCTTGGCAGGAGACAGCATTCATTTTTTAAGCGATATGAATATAGAAACCGTAAATGTGCCTGTCGCAATTTTAGTTTGGTTGATGATTTATCCCATGATGGTTCAAATCGATTTTTCATCTATTAAGAATGTAGCATCCAATATTAAAGGGTTGGGATTTACGGTAGTCGTAAATTGGTTGATAAAACCATTTACAATGGCTTTGTTTAGTTATATCTTCTTTTATCATATTTATCACGCTTGGATAATGCCAGAAGATGCTGAGCAATACCTTGCAGGAGCCATTCTTTTGGGAACTGCACCTTGTACAGCAATGTTTTTGTGTGGTCATATCTTACTAAAGGAGACGCCAATTACACTTTAGTTCAAGTTTCTGTCAATGATTTAATTCTTTTGGTTGCTTTCATTCCTATAATAGGTTTATTGTTTACTTTTTTTGGAATTGATTTTGTGGGACAAGATGGCGAAAAGACTATAAATATACCTTACAAAACTTTAATTACCTCTGTTGTAGTTTTTGTTGTAATTCCTTTAATTACAGGTTTTCTAACCAATAAAATATTAAGAAAAAAGAAAGGTGAAGAATGGTTTCAAAATGTATTTCTAAAAGCGTTAAAACCTGTTTCAATTATTGCATTGCTTTCTACTTTAGTTTTGATATTTGCTTTTCAAGGTGAAAAGATTATTGACAATCCTCAAGCGATACTTTAATTGCCATTCCACTTACTTTACAGACTTATTTTATCTTTTTTGTAAGTTGGTACATCGGAAAATTTTTGAAATTAAAACACAATATTTGTGCGCCAGCAGCTATGATTGGCGCTAGTAATTTCTTCGAGTTGGCTGTAGCAGTAGCCATTTCACTTTTTGGATTAAATTCAGGAGCATCTCTTACCACTGTTGTGGGCGTGTTGATTGAAGTTCCCGTGATGTTATCCTTGGTGGCACTCGCCAATAAATGGAGATATTGATATTTTTTTTATAAGTCAGCTAGGTTTTGGTCAAACAAAACTGACAATTCTACTAGCATAACTAGTTCGGATTTGTTTTTTCCAGAGAATGAATTAGCGATAGATTTGGCTGTTTTCCATATGAGTATTTTCACTTCGTCATCAAACAAGTGTTGATTTTTTTCGAAGAAAGATTTGAAATCTTGAAATGTACTCATAGCAGTTTGTTGAATTTTAAGACATTCGAAAAATATTTTCTTTAAATCTTTCATGGGTTCCATTTCTTCTTTTGATTGGGGTGCTTGAAAAGACAGCCAATGGGTATTTACATTTTTTTTTAAAGTTTCAATTTCATCCTCTTTAACTACTTTATCTGCAGCAGCAATTGCATAAAAAAGTTTACCTAAATTTTGATAAAAGTCGTTTTGAAGGTCCTTTGGTATTTTCATTGGATTTAAATATATAGTACAAAACAAATTTACGTTGAATTTCTTTAAATTTATTAATTTTGATATAATATTGATTTGTTTTATGGAAGAGTTGTGGAAATTATTAGCGGGTATTGGTATTTTTCTTTTTGGAATGTATTTACTAGAAGAATCTATCAAAATGCTTTCTGGAAGAGTTTCAAAACATTTATAAAAAATTACACCAATACCCGATTTAAATCTATATTAACAGGTACTTTTTCAACAGCAGTTTTACAAAGTAGTTCAGCAGTTACGCTTATTGTTATCGCATTTGTTGGTGCAGGAATGATGACACTGGTCAATGCGATGGGAGTTATTATTGGCTCTAACTTAGGAACCACTTTTACAAGTTGGTTAGTCGCAACTATAGGGTTTAAATTTAGTATTGAATCATTAGCAATGCCCATTATCGCAATAGGAGGTTTAGGATTGATATTTTTAGGAAAAACAGGTAAGTATGCTAATCTTTCAAAACTTTTTGTAGGTTTTGGTTTTATCTTTTTAGGGCTAGATTACATGAAAGTGAGTGTTACAGGATTGGTAGAAACCATTCCCTTAGAATACCTAAAGAACCAGAACTTTTTTGTCTACATATTAGCAGGTTTTGTTATCACGGGGTTGGTTCAAAGCAGTTCTGCAGCTGTGGCATTAATTTTATCCGCAGTTTATTCTGGAATGATTGGTTTTCCAGTGCTTGTAGTATGGTTATCGGAGTGAACGTAGGAACTACATTGACAGTGGTTTTAGGTACTTTTGGTGGAACAACTGCAATGAAAAGAGTAGCTTTTAGTCATTTTTATTCAATATTTTGACAGCGGTTATTGCTGCATTACTTTTTAGTTTAATTGTTTCCTCAATTTCAAATTCATTTGATGTTATAAAAGATCCTGTAACAGGTATTGCAATTTTCCATACTATTTTTAATGTGCTTGGAGTAGTCGCCTTTACTCCGTTTGTAGGTTATATAGCAAAGTTGATAAAAATAGTATATCCAGAGAAAAAAGATGTTCATACCAAGTTTATACATGCTACTTTATCGGAATTTCCCGAAGCTTCGATTAATGCTTTTCAAAAAGAAGTGAATTACTTGATTCAATTGTCTATGTATCACAATCTCAAAGCACTTCATATAGACGAAACTTTGGTGTTAAAACCTTTTAAAGATAATGAAAATCTTCCTATAAAATTTCCTGATGATAAACCAAAAACGTATAAAGTAATTAAGAATCTTCATGCAGAACTTTTTGCTTATGGTGCCAAAATTCAAGCGAATGTTTTAAACGAAATTGAAGCTGATTTGATTAATAGAAATTTACATTGTGTGAGATATGCAGTCACTTCATCCAAAACGATAAAAGACTATCAGCATGAGTTTGACGAATTGTTCAATTCTGATAAAGAAATTTCACTTTATTATTATCAATATTTTCGACAAGAAATGATATCAATGTACTTGAAATTGGCGCAACTTCTTGATGAGAGAGATCCTGCTGTGATAATTCCTGAACTCAGAAAACTTACAGATATAATAAAAGATGAAAATAGAAACTTTAATAAATCTATTGTTAAAAAACTAACTCAAAACGAATTGCCAGAGCAACTGGTAAATAATGTATTATCTGCTCAGAGAGGATTCAGTCAGTCAGAAATTCAGTTGATTGTGGCTTTGAAAAGTTTTTTGTTAAATGATGAGGATGCTAGAATTTACGATGGATTTGAAGATATAGTTATGTAAATTGAAATTTGATTTGGGGCTAATTTCTTGAGTGCATTACATCGCAGTATAAAATAGGTTTATTAACTCAGCATTTTCGGAAAGTGTTTTACTGAGTTTTGGAGTATTTACATTATTTAATCTTTTTTTAGAAGCATTTTTGTCCATTGATGCCTTACTTTCAGATTCTTCAGAGGCGATAGCTACCATGGCATTTGAAGAAGGTATATTTGAAAGATTGTCCAAGGTAGTTGTTTCATTAATAGCAATGTTATCATCAAGTTCTTCTATTTCATCTTTTATAACATTTGTACTAGATAAAAATTCATCACCAAATTCAGCAAAATCTGATTTTTTGGACTCAGTCAAAGCCATATCTTCTGCATAATAATCTGATGTACCTTCTGCAGTTTCATTCTTAGTTTTTTCTATTTTATTTTCTTCGATTTTTGTATTTTGACTTAGTTGACTTTTTTCTGTTTTTTCTGTTATACCAGTTACGTTTGTAGATTCTTCATTTTGGTTTTCTTCATTTTCACCTTCCTCATTGATATTTGTAATTTGAGCTTCAGAAGGCTTTACTTCTTCTTCTTTTACTTTGTTTTGGTTTTGAGCTAATTCAGTATCATTTTTAGTGAGAATAGTATTGTTAAAAATAGTAATGATAAAAACTAATACAGCTGCGGCTGCAAGTATTTGAAAACCTGGTTTTTGGAAAAAGGCTTTATCTTTTGGAAATAAAAATCCCAAACCCACTGTTTTTTCTGTTGCAGCAGGTCTAATCTTCTTAAAAGTCGCAATAAGTTCATCTTTAGACTCTTTTTTGGGAGATATTTCAGGAATATCATTCAAGTAATTTTGAATGGAAGACATCATCAATTTTGTGTCATTAAAAGACGCTTCATTATTTGCAATGTCTTCTATGGCAAGTTTTTCATCAGCAGACAGTTCGTGATAGTCTTTGTGAAGAAAAATATTTTCTATGTCGATGTTTGTATTCATTTTTGAAAGTATAAAAGGGTATTAATAATTATCAGTACAATCGAAAGTCCAATTGGTTTAAATTCGTCTAATTGTTCACTTAATTTTTTTAAAGTATAAAAGATTCTAGATTTTACAGTTCCTTCAGATGTTTCCATAACTTCAGCGATTTCTTTGATACTCATATCTTGTTTGAACCTCAAAATAAAAGTGGTTCTATGATTAGAAGATAGCAAGGCTAGTTCTTCTTTTAGTCTGTCATTAAAAACATTAGCATCATAGCGTTTATCTGGTGATGTTTCGTTATTTGCAACAGTGATATTTTCATTTAAGTTATTGCTAGTACCTTTTCTAACTTCTTGTTTACGGTATTCATTTTTACACATATTGTGCGCTACACTAAACATCCACGTTTTGAATGATTTAGATACATTAAACAGTTCAGGTTTGTGTATGATTTTGGTAAACAATTCTTGCATGAAGTCTTCTGCTTTTTCTCTGTCTTGCCAAAGCATTTTGTAAAAATAATTAAGCATTATTTTGCTGTAACGATCATAAATTTCAGAAAAAGCACGGTCATTGCCCTTTATGACTTCAATCATAAGTTCTTCATCTGTATTTTCTTTGTATTTATGCTTAACTATCTTCATAATTCAAGAATCTTTTGTTAAAGACCCTTCTCTGATATGTAATTTTCAATAAAAGTTTGTTTTCCAACTTTGTTTGCAATTTCAAGCAACAATGCTTTTGTGGATTCATATTTTGGAATATCTCCCACAGATTTATAATATTCAATGAATGTGATTAAAGGGAGCGTATAATTGAAATTCAGTTGATTGATAGACTTGTTTGAAGTGGGTCTTTTCAATTGATCTGTTTTGAAATTCTTTTCGTATTTTGCAACAGCATCTTCTACATTATTTATTGGAGTTGTAGCATATTGGTATGTGAGTCCAGATAAATAAAGATTTTTTTGAAACTCTTGAAGTATCTTTTGATTTACTGTGTGACCGATATATATTTTACTTTTGGGATTGTTTTTAATTATATATTTTAATGTTTCAAGAGTATTTTTTTGCTTTTTAATATTTAGTTGGGCATCTTTAGATTTTTGATTGATGTATTTTTGCTCTTCAAGCATATCGATATTAATAACAGTTACATCAGTTCTCGTTTTTTTTACGTCTTGCAAAACGAATATTGGAAAGGTATCGTCACTTCCATTAGTAATTAAAATTCCATTTTCTTCAATGGACATTAATACATTATAATTGTACTCCATCAAAGCGTCATGTATAGTATTGCTTTCGAAAAGTTTTTTTGAATAGTTGGCTCTTAAGTTTTTTTGATTGGTTAATTCATAGTGATAGATGAAATCATCGAAAAAATCCACATTCTTTGGGTAGGCTAGAGCAGCTTTCTCCAAGTATTGAAAGGCTTCAATGGATTTGCCTCTGTTGAGATATTCTAAATAATAGTATTCGTAGGAGTCAATGTTTTCTTCTTTAGCTTGTTCTACTATTTGATCCAATTGTTTTTGATCTTCGATTGAAATTTCTTTAGAATATTTGTTAATAAAATTGGATTTTGTATTTCTATAATTTTCAATATAATTAGTCTTTTGAGTTGAAACTGGCGTAGGTTGAGATTTATTACTATCGTTAGAACCACCGGTGCTTTGGGACCATAAAACACTAGAAAATACTAATAAAATGATAAGCGTTACATTTTTCATTGTGTGAAATTTTGTAGTTAAGTACAAATATATTTCGTTTTGGTTCATTCGTAAAGATAAAAATTTAAATCAACTTAATGTATAACATTTATTCACAAAAAATAAATTAA
>CAWUIK010000020.1:0-35012 GCA_963922585.1 uncultured Flavobacteriales bacterium
ATTCCTATAAATTCAAGCAAGAAACTTTATTAGAAGATAGAGTAAAAACTTTTACTGACAAGACAGACAAGTTGAATGAGTATAATACAGAAATGCAACTTAGAATTGATCAATCAAATGTTGATGCTGATAAACCAAGACAAGAAAATGTAGTTGAAGTAGATTCCTATAAATTCAAGCAAGAAACTTTATTAGAAGATAGAGTAAAAACTTTTACAGATAAGACAGATGATTTGAATGAGGCTAATACAGAAATGCATTTAAGAATCGATCAGTTTAATAAAGATGCTGATAAACCAAGACAAGAGAATGTTTCGGCAATGGAAATCTATCAAGAAAGTTATTTAAACAATACTACTAATAAAGTAGAATCTTTTACAGATAAGACTTTGGCTAATTATGAAGACAAAGAAAGTGTAAAGGAATTACAATACAAACTAATGGATGAGGAATATAAAATGCGTGAGCAAAATATTGGTGATGTTGAACAATATAAAGAAAATCTATTAACTGAAGATGGAAAGAAAGTAGAATCTTTAAGCGGTGCAGGATACGATAAATCACTAGAATATGATGAAATTAAAAATCAAAAAGCAACTATGTTTTCTGATGAAAATGTTGATCCATTAGTGAAACAATACCCTGAAGGTATTACTGAGGAAATGTATCAAAGAAAAAATAATATGGGAGAGGTCATTGAAGTTACAATATTGAGAATTGTTGTTAATGGAAATAAAGCTGACGAATACAAAAAAGTAACTACTCGTTGGACTACCAATTATTTCAAAAACGGAGGAATTATTACTCAACATATTTGGGATACAGAAACACACTAATTTCTAATGTGTATTTTACAATTTTTTTAGCATCCAAATATCACATCCAAAATGCCCTGAATTTCCCAAAGGTTTTTCTAAAAGTGAATATCCGTTTTTTTGATAAATCGAAACTGCATCATTAAAAGCGGGAAGAGATTCTATATATATTGAATTGTATCCCAAGTGTTTAGCAGCCTGTTCAGATTTAATCATCAATTCTTTCCCAATACCAATTCCTCTAATAGATTTGTCGATATAAAACTTTACCAATTCTGTGCATCCATCGGGTAAATTTTTGGTTGGAAAAATTCCGCAACAACCTAATGCTGTTCCATTTTTTTCTGCTACCCAAAGAATAGCTTTTGGAGCGTGTGAAGAAAATAGCTCATATAGATTTTTAGTAGAAGCGTCACTGTAAACCGTTCCTGCTTTAGGAGCATTATATTCTTCAAAAACATTTCGAATCATTTCGTATAATGCAAAATTGTCTCTTTTTTTAATAGGTCTAATCTTTATTTCCATTAATTATTAATTTGAAAATGTAAAAGTATGTTTTATAATTGAAGTTTTGACTACAAGCTTCATTGACTCATCTATACTAGTCCGCACTCTAATTTTAAATTTTGTTCATTTGTTTAAATGAAAGACTTAATTAGAATACAATGATTAATTAAAAATTAAAAACAAGTTTTCATAATTAAAATTAAACCAACTCACAAAAAAAATGTAATTTTGTTGTCCAAATTTGAATTTAAAAATAGAATTAATGTCGAAAACAGCAGAGATTTTAGGTGCAGATGGGCAATCATTGCTAACGCACACATGTAATACAATAAGCAAAGATTTGCTTCATTTACCAGGAGCAGATTTTGTAGATAGATGCTTTGGACTGACCAATAGAAGTCCTCAAGTTTTAAGAAATCTTCAAGCAATATATGGAACAGGAAGACTTGCTAATACTGGATACGTTTCTATTTTGCCAGTTGATCAAGGTATCGAACATAGTGCAGGTGCTTCTTTTGCTCCAAATCCAATATATTTTGATTCTGAAAACATAGTGAAACTTGCTATCGAAGGAGGATGTAACGCTGTGGCTTCTACTTATGGTGTTTTGGCATCAGTAAGCAGAAAGTATGCTCATAAAATTCCATTTATAGTTAAAATCAATCACAACGAATTTTTATCTTATCCTGAAGACTACCAACAAATAATGTTTGGTAGCGTTGAAGATGCATGGAACATGGGAGCAGCAGCAGTTGGTGCTACAATTTATTTTGGAAGTGAGGATAGCAACAGACAAATTATTGAAGTTGCAGCAGCTTTTGAAAGAGCGCATGAATTGGGAATGGCAACTATTTTATGGTGCTACACTAGAAATAGTGCTTTCAAAAAAGATGGTGTGGACTATCATGTTTCTGCCGATTTAACTGGACAAGCAAATCATTTAGGTGTGACCATTCAGGCAGATATTATCAAACAAAAATTACCTGAAAACAATGGCGGATATAACGCAGTAAATTTTGGTAAAACACACAAAAAAGTGTATTCAGAATTAACTACTGATCATCCTATTGATTTGACAAGATACCAAGTAGCTAACTGTTATATGGGTAGAAATGGGTTAATTAATTCTGGAGGTGCTTCTACTGGTGATGGGCAATCTGATTTGCATCAAGCAGTTGCAACTGCTGTGATTAACAAAAGAGCTGGCGGTCATGGATTGATTTCAGGTAGAAAAGCTTTCCAAAAGGATATGAAAGAAGGTGTTGCTTTGTTAAACGCTATTCAAGATGTGTATTTGGATGAAGCAATTACGATTGCTTAATTTCAAAATACAATTATTATTAACCAAGAAATTTCTAGAAATATGAGTTGGTTTACAAGAAAAATGAAAGGGATTGTAACCCCTACCAAAGAAAAAAAAGAAACTCCTGATGGATTGTGGTACAAAACACCAAGTGGAGATATTATCGATGTAAAAGTTCTAGAAGCAAACAGTTATGTAACGCCAGAAGAGGGTTATCACGAAAGAATTGGTTCAGCAGAATATTTTGAAATCATTTTTGATGATAACAAATTTAAAGAGTTGGACAAAGATTTAAAATCTGCAGATCCTTTGGAATTTGAAGATACCAAGAAATATACTGAAAGAATCGAATCTACTGTCAAAAAAACAGGGTTGAATGATGCTGTTGCATGTGCTTATGGTAAAACTTCTGGTCAACCATTGGTAGTCGCTTGTATGGATTTTGCATTCATTGGAGGTTCGATGGGTTCTGTAGTTGGAGAAAAAATTTCGAGAGCAATTCAATACGCTATTCAAAAGAAATGTCCATTTATGATGATTTCTAAATCTGGTGGAGCAAGAATGATGGAGGCAGGTTTTTCATTGATGCAAATGGCCAAAACTTCAGCTAGGCTCACTCAATTAGCTGATGCTAAACTTCCTTATATTTCCTACGTTACTGATCCTACTACTGGAGGTATTACCGCTTCATTTGCCATGTTGGGGGATATTAATATCGCAGAGCCAGGAGCATTGATTGCCTTTGCTGGACCAAGAGTGGTAAGAGATACCGTAGGAAAAGATTTACCAGAAGGATTTCAAACAAGTGAGTTTTTATTGGAACACGGATTCTTGGATTTCATTGTCGATAGAAGAAATTTAAAAGAAAAATTAGAGCAAGTAATGAGATTATTTGCCAATTAATACATTAAGATTATTAATTACAAAATCCCCGAATTTAATTAAAATTCGGGGATTTTTATTTTTGAAAACTTTGTTTGAAATAAAAAAACCTTCATCTACAATTGTTTTAGTAAATGAAGGTCTTGAAATTAACGGGGAATTTTAAATAGTATTAATTACTTACAAGTACCTCCGTTGAATTTTTCCATGTACTCTTTAGCACCTTCTTTGTTGTCGTCTTTTTTGAACTGATCCATAGCAGCCATAGATTTTTTTCCGCATTCTGCTCTTTTGTCCTCATCGTCTCCTGCAGCTTCGAAACATGCACATACTTCTTCAGCAATTTCTGTAGGAGTTTTGCTACCGCATGAAGAAAATGCAATAACAGAAAGTAATAAAATAGATAAAATTGACTTTTTCATGATTGTTGTATTTTTAAGATTAATATTTTATTCTACAAGTTTAAAGAGGTTTCAATTTAGAATTTCAAAATTATGGTGAACTTCAATAAATAAAGGGTAAACGCTTTTAATTTACGTTTTATTTAACTTTTTAGTTAAATAACTGATACTAAAAATCTAGTTTAATTTGCAATAAATAATCGAATATGACCTTCGTCATTTTGTAAATGAATATAGTCTATAATTTTGTGCTCAAATTAAAATCAAAAATGAAAATTTGGCATAAGAAGTCGCAAGAAGAGATTAAAACAAAGGTTTTTGAAGCTTTGCAAGAAAACATCAATTATATTGATGAAAACATTCTGGGAATTCCTGCATCTCACTTGGATAGCAATGTTTTTTCACAAGATGAAACATTTCTCAAAAATGCTCCATTTATGAGCACTTTGGTACAAAACCCCAACAATATTGGTTGTCATACTCAAGGGAAATCAGAATCATTTTTTTCTGGAACTCAAAACATAGAGCGAGAAGTTTTAGCGATATGCGCAGAAGACATCTTGAAATGCGAAAGCGAACAGTATGATGGATACATCGCCTCTGGAGGAACAGAAGCCAATATTCAGGCGATATGGATTTATCGAAATTATTTTATGCAGAATTTTAATGCAAAATTGGACGAAATTACAATTTTGTGTAGTGAAGATTGTCATTATTCTATGGATAAAGCGGCTAATTTACTTTCAATAGGAATTACAAAAGTTCCAGTAACACTCGATGAAAGAGAAGTGCTGAAATTTCATATATTAGAAACCATTTCGAAAGCAAAATCCAACAACAAAAAATACTTTATTGTCATTTCTAATATGATGACAACCATGTATGGGTCGGTAGATGATATTACAAATTACACAGAGGCTTTGATAGAATCTAATACTCACTTTAAACTTCATGTAGATGGTGCTTATGGTGGTTTTTATTATCCTTTTTCGAACAAAAACTCCAAGCTGACTTTTGAAAATGAACACATTTCTTCTTTCACTTTGGATGCACACAAAATGGCGCAAGCGCCTTATGGTACAGGTATCTTCTTAATCAGAAAAAACTTAATTCATTTCGCCAACACTAAGGAAGCCAGTTATGTAGAAGGCGAAGATTTTACTTTAATAGGAAGTAGATCTGGAGCCAATGCAGTTGCTGTTTGGATGATTTTAATGAAAAATGGACCGTTTGGTTGGCAAGAAAAGGTATTTATACTTCAACAAAGATGCCTTTGGTTGTGTGAACAATTAGATTCTATGAAAATTAAATATTTTAGAAATGAGTTCTCAAATATTGTTACGATAAAATCAGAATATATTCCACAATCCATAGCAAAAAAGTATGGTTTAGTGCCTGATAATCATAAAAAAGTTCAATGGTTTAAAATAGTTGTAATGGACCACGTCACCATTGAAAAATTGCAATTATTAACCGAAGAATTAAAAACAATCGATTAATTAAAGTGATCTTTCATTCTTTGGAAAAAACCTTTTGCTTCTTTTGCATTAGGCTTGAAATTTTCACTTGATTGCAAACCTTCAAGAATCGTACGTTCTTCTTTAGATAGTTTTTGAGGCGTCCAAACTTGTATGTTAATCAACTGATCTCCTCTACCATATCCATTAATGTCTGGAACACCTTTGCCTTTCAACCTCAACGTTTTTCCACTTTGAGTACCTGGTTCTATTTTGATTCTTGCTTTGCCTTCAACTAAAGGCACCTCAATGCTGGTTCCTAAAGCAGCATCTAAGAAGCTGATATGCAGATCGTAGTGAATGTCTAAACCATTTCTTTGTAATTGTTCATGTTCAATACTCTCAATTTGTATCAATAAATCTCCTGGGATACCACCTGGAATTTCATTTCCATTTCCTTGCATATTCAATTGCATACCTTCTTCGACTCCAGCAGGAATGTTTAAAGTAATAACAGTTTCTTTTTTCTCCAAGCCATTAGCATCCACACCTGGAGGTCTGTTTCCAATTATTTGTCCACTTCCTCCACAAGTTTGACAAGTACTCGCCATTTGCATTTGACCAAGTACAGTATTGGTAACTCTTACTGTTTGTCCAGTTCCTCCACAAGTGCTACAAGTTTTGAAATCAACTCCAGCAGCTGCAACAGATTTGTTTACCTTTATTTTCTTTTCGACACCATTCACCATTTCGGCAAGTGTCAGTTTTATTTTTACTCTAAGATCAGAACCTCTTCTGCGTCTTTGTCCACCACCTCTTCTGCTTCTACCACCAAAAGCACCTCCGAAAATATCACCAAAATGAGAAAAGATATCGTCCATATCCATTCCTCCCCCTCCGAAGCCTTGTCCGCCCATTCCAGCATGTCCAAAACGATCGTATTGAGATTTCTTTTGTGGATCTCCCAAAACATCATAAGCTTCAGCAGCTTCTTTGAACTTTGCTTCAGCAGAAGCATCACCTGGATTTTTATCAGGATGGTATTGAATTGCTAGTTTTCTGTAAGCTTTTTTTATTTCACTTTCAGTCGCGCTCTTTGATACACCCAACACTTCATAATAATCTCTTTTGCTCATAATCTCTTTTTATTATTGACCTACAACCACTTTTGCAAATCTCAAAACTTTATCATTCAATAAATACCCTTTTTCAATCACATCTACTACTTTTCCCTTTAAATCTTCACTTGGTGCAGGAATTTGAGTTAATGCTTCATGTATATTTACATCAAATGTTTCCCCTTGAGAATTCATCTCTTTCAAACCTTTTGCTGTTAGTGTGTTTTTAATTTTGCTATGAATAAGCATAAAACCTTCTTTTACAACACTCAAATCTTCAGATTTTTCATTGTTGGCGATGGCTCTTTCGAAATCATCCAAAATAGGTAAAATTTGTTTGATAATATCGCTTCCTGCAGACATTGTCAATTCTAATTTTTCTTTAGCAGTACGCTTTCTAAAGTTGTCAAACTCACTAAATAGACGGATATATTTGTCGTGTAATTCTTTGTATTCCAATTCTTTCTTTTCTAAGTCTGAAAGTTCGCCATCTGAGTTTGAAGACTCGTTGTCATTTTCGCTTTCATTATTTACATTCTCACTTTCATTTTCAGACGTTGTTTGCTCTACCGTTTCTTGTTCTTGGTTTTCAGCATTTTCATTTTTCAAAACCTCTTCGTCTTTGATGTTTTCGTTGTTCATTTTTCTCTTCTTTTTAAACATTTTGATTGATAGTCAAAATCATTGCCAAACACTATTTATAGTCAATATGTCAGCAAAAGTATTTATTTATTAGAAATTGTCATTTTTTAATTGAAAAAATGACATATTTTGAAATAAAGGAGATGAATTCTTTAGTAAAATAAAAATTTTAGAGAGGAAAACACAAATTTAGTTACCTTTGCAACACAATTTGGTCTCCGATTCATTTCGGAGTTAAAAGGGAACCTTGTGAAAATCAGGGACTATACCCGTAGCTGTAAGCTTTTAAAGCGGTTTGCAAGATGCCACTTTTCTTGAGTCTATCAAAAGAAAGGGAAGGCGCAAAACGTATGAAGTAAGTCAGAAGACCTGCCTAGTTGTAGTTTAAACTTTGAGACAAATGACTTGAAGTAAAAAGATTTTAAGATGCTGAAATGAAAACACATGTCTTGAATCTTACAGTCTTTAATCTTTAAGTCTAAAAGTTTAAATAAACCAGCTTTCGGGATAAAAGCAGTGGTGATTTTTTAAGGTGCTGGGTAAGTACCTCAAATTTCTCATTGATTTTATTCTTTTTATTAACTTTTTGAGGCATCAAAAAAACAGAACGAAATGCTTCAAATTAAAAATTAAAAAGGATGAAGAAAATTTTAACTTTTCTTGCAGTAGGACTGAGTTCAGTTGCTATCGCACAACAAACAACTACTTTTGATGAAGTGGAGTTTGACAATTTCTTGAGCGGAAGTTCCTATTGGGACGGCTCAGATATGAGTGGTAATGAAACTATTTCTGGAATATTTATTACCGAAATCGATAACCAAAATTTAGTTTTTGAAAATTATTACGACACTACTTACGGTGCTATTTATGGTTATTGGAGTGACGGATGGTTGGTAAGTAACGAAATTACCTTGTCTGCATCAAATGGGGAAATTTATGCTTCAAATGCAGGAAGTGGATTTGGAGGTATAGGAAATTATTTAGTCGGTCAAAATGGAAGTAAAATATTCGCCAACAACCCGACAACCTTCAGAAGTATAAGAGTTTCAAACAATAATTATGCGGCAAATTCAATGCAAAATGGAGATGCTTTTGCTAAACAATTTGGAGGACCATCTGGTGATGATCCAGATTGGTTTTTATTATCCATTGTAGCCCACAATTCTATCGAAGCTTTTGATACCATTGAAGTTTATCTGGCAGACTACAGGTTTTCGGATAATAGTTTAGATTATATTTTGGACGATTGGTTAGAAATAGATTTGACATCATTTGGAGAAGTTGATAGTTTGGAATTTTTACTAACTTCTTCAGATGTTGGTCAGTTTGGGATGAATACGCCAGCATTTTTTAGTTTGGATCATGTGATAAGTGATGAACTTTTTGCTTCTGTTTCAGAAAACGAAAACGAATACTTTAGTGTAAATGTATTCCCAAATCCTTCCATTAATGAATTAAATATCCAAGGTGTTTTTGAAAATGAAACAATTATTAAAATTTACAATCTTCAAGGACAATTAATTTTATCTGACTTTATAGGTCAAGGAAATCAAATTAAAAAATTAGATATTTCTAATTTACCTTTTGGATATTACACTATTCAATTGGCTGATGAAAGAAACTCGATTACTCAAAAATTCATCAAAAATTAAATATGAAATTATTTTGTTTTTTATTAATGAGCGTTTGTTCAATCACTCATTTTTTTACTCAAGGCTCATTTGCACCAAATGCTGATACACCTGGCACTACTGCCATTTTTAAAGATAGTAGTGTTTTTGTGAATTGGGCTACAGGTTGTGAAGTATCGAGAGGTCCACAAGATATTGCTATTGATGGTTCTCCATTAGTATCGGTTGGTGAGTCTCATTTTGCAATAGGCATGAGTGGAGCAAATGGTGTTGTAAGTTTGGGCGATGGAGGAAGTGCTGTCTTAACTTTTGAAAGACCAATTATTAATGGGAGCGGTTGGGATTTTGCAGTTTTTGAAAATGGATTCACTAATGATTTTTTAGAATTGGCTTTCGTTGAGGTGAGTTCTGATGGAGTTAATTATTTTGGTTTTGAAACTACTTCAGAAATACAAACAAACATTCAAGTTGGTGCATTTGATTATACCGATGCTACTGAAATCAATAATTTTGCAGGAAAATACAGAGCGCAATACGGAACTCCATTTGATTTGGAGGAACTAGAAAATATTGCAGGTTTGGATATCAACAACATTACGCATATCAAAATCATAGATGTGGTGGGAAGTATAGATCCTAATTTTGCGACTTATGATACTCAAGGAAATATTGTTAATGACCCATATCCAACTGATTTTCCTCAAGGAGGTTTTGATTTGGATGCTGTGGGCGTAATTCACGAACAACCATTGTCCATTGAGGAAAATGAAATATCTTTCCAAATGTTTCCTAATCCAACTTCTGGTAATCTAACAATATCACATGAAGGAAGTTTAATAATTGAAATAATAGATGTGTCAGGAAAAGTGCTATTAAATGAAACCTTTGAAAATATTGCCACTTTAAATCTTTCATATTTAGAACATGGTATTTATTGGGTGAAATGCAACGAGTCTATTCAAAAATTGATTGTCTATTGATTCGAAATATATTTATATTATCAATTTTATTTATTGTTCAGACTTTTTGGTCGCAGCAAAATGACACTCTGAAAGAATTTGTAAAATCAGTTGATCTTCAGGCTTCATCAAATGCTTTTAGTGAAGTTGTAATTGATAAATATACAAATCAACCACTTAAAGGAAAAGATTTAGCACAGTTGCTTCAAGAATTGACACCAACTTTTGTAAAAACTTATGGAATGGGAGGAATTGCTTCATTATCAATAAGAGGTGGAGGAGCCAATCATACACAGGTATTTTGGAATGGAATTTCAATAAACTCACCTACTTTAGGGCAAAGTGATTTATCGTTGATGCCTACTGCCTTTTCAGATGAAATTCAACTCAATCCAGGAGTGACGGCTTCTTTTGATGGAAATGGAGGTGTTGGTGGGAGTTTGACTATAAAAAACAACAATAATAATTTTTACCAACATCACAACATCAAAATACAAAAAGAGTGGGGGAGTTTCGGAATAGACAATACTGTTTTTGATTATGCAATTGGGACGAAATGTTTCTATGCTAAAACTACACTTTTAAGACAATTAGCAGATAATGATTTTGAATACCAAGATTATGGAAAGCAAGGAAAACCAATTGTAAAAAGAGAGAATGCCAAAACGAATTTAAGTGGTATTCAACAACAATTTGGATTCTCAAAAGGCATTCACAAAGTGATATTAAGAGCCAATTACATTCATGCAGATCGACAAATTCCAGTAGCAATAGGTGTGAATCCTCAAGATCAAAGTCAGTTGGATCAAAGTTTTAAAAGTGCTTTGGAATGGAATATACAACAAGATAAAAAAAATAAAATTGAACATCAAATTCGAGCTGGATACATCTATGATAAATTGATTTTTGAAAACAAAACCTCAAAAATTAAATCTGCATTTGAAACCGAAACTATGAGTTTGCAATATCACACATTGTGGCATTTGAAAAAACACCTAGAGTTAAGAACTCAATTAATAACTTATCAATTTACAGCAAATTCAGATGGTTTTGATGGAATTAAAATGCAAAATAGAACTTCTGCTTATCTAGATATCAGAAAACAAGTAAAAGATTTTAATTTTTTGGCTTCATTGCGAGACGAAGTTATAGATTTTGAAACCCACAATTGGATTCCAACTTTGGGAATGGATTGGAATTTTTTCAAAAATCATAGTTTTTTTCTAAACGGTGGCATCAATAGACATCAGCCTACTTTAAATGATTTGTATTGGGTATTTGGCGGAAATGAAAATTTATTACCAGAATCTGTGGCACAATTTGAAGTAGGAGTAAAAAACGGTTATCAAATGGCTTTTAAAGATATAATATATTCAGTTTCGTATTTTCAAAGTAGAATAAACAATTGGATACAATGGATTCCTTCTGAAGATGGAATTTGGCGACCTCAAAATGTAAAAAATGTAAGTAAAATTGGGGTAAACATGTCGTTAAAAACTACTTTTTTTAAAACAAATAATCATATTTTAAGTGCCATAATAAACTACCAAAATATTATAGTGAAATCTTTAGAAAGTCACTTAACTAATGATGCTACAGTTGGTAAAGATTTGATTTATACACCTCGACATATTGCTAATATTGATTTTATTTATAACAAAGAAAATTGGTCTTTGAGATATACACAACACTATACTAGTAAGCTTTTTATAGATGCTGGAAATACAATATACTTGCCTTTCAGTTTTCCTGCACATTTGGAAATCAAATACATTTTTAAAGAAGCGCTTCACAAAACAAATAGTGTTGACAATACTGCTAATGGTGTAGAAATGAAATTAGGAATTCAGAATATTTTCAACGAAACCTATCAAACTGTCGCCAATCAACCTTTACCAGGAAGATATGTTTCTTTTGGGTTTGTGTTTAGATTTTAGTACTTATTGGTTAGGGATTTGCCTTTAGTTTTTTAGTGAATCATTTAACTTTCAATAAAACACCTGTCTCCATTGCGCTATTTCTATAGACTATCGCTTCAGTCGACATGACAAGAAAACAACAACATTTTAAGATTCTGTTTCATTTTGCTTCAAGACAAGTCTCATTTAGACCAGAACCCCGAACAACAAACCTCGAATTATAACCCATCTTCATTCTTCCAAAAAAGCCTTGATATACTGAAAGGGTTCATATACACTTGATGGTAAGTCAGAATTATATTCAGGGCCTTGAACTAATGCTCTTTCTTCAGAAAAAATGAGTTTCCTGATGTCTAAACCTTCTTGGTATATTGCTTTTGTAAGTATTTTTTTGAATTCACTTATTCTGTTGTAGGCTAATACTTCGCAACTTCTAAATTCATAAGTAGGAACATTACTCGCAGAGGATTCCAAAATTAAAACAGCAAAACCTTTATTGTCATATTGCTCAATTATATGGTTTATCAAATCTTTAAAGTGTTCATTATTAGGGTTAGTAAAAGTAGTTCCACTTTTGAAAAATTGCTGAAAAACAGTAGCATATTTATTTTCATCGCGAACATAAGAAGTGTCTGCTGCTACAATTTTTAAATATTGAAAATTGTAATAATAATCCACAAAATAATATCTCGTTGAAAATTCAGGTCCAGATACAATAGGTATAACTGAAATATTTATTTTAGAAGTATCTAATTGATGTAATAAAACTTGCTTCAAAAAAGTTTTTTTAGTACGTTCCCCTCTCAATTTAGCTATTTGATAGGGAGTGTAACCACTTTTGTTAGGTGCTTTTGAAGCGCTACTGTAAAATTTTAACTGAATTTTTTTGCTAGAAATATTTTCAAGTAAAGAAGATAATTCTTCTATGTATTCATTGAACATCGTTGTTGTAGTATCAATATCATTGATGCCACCTTTAAAAAATTGGAAAAATATCGGATAATTAATTCTTACAGGTTGAATTGTATCATTATTTGTGACGTTTTTTATTCTTACAAACTCATTTTCTTCTCTTCTATTTTCTAATATTGAAAGTTGAATATAATTACGTTCAGAAGACCATTCTGCCATAGGATTTGCAAAAATCACTTTTTCTTCATTTATTCCTTCTTTATTTAATTTTTTTAAAATTGATTTTCTAACAATTTTTAAGGTTTTTTCAAAAGCATAGTCATCTGATATTGAATAAAGCGTTATCAAGATCTTTACATGTTGATTGAATAAAACTTCATTTTTTGCTTTTAATATAAAGGAGTTATATTCTTGACTATTTTCATCAAATTTCTCAATATCATTTTTTTGCTGATAAAAATATTTGATTTTTGCCTCCTTTTGTATTTGGTCCTTTTGATATTTTTCAAATGCTTTTTGGTTCAAAACGTTTGCTACTAGATTGATATGAAAAGTTGTTTTTTTCATGTCCAAATCTTCATAGTAAATAGAAAGCGATTTTTTGATCATCCCAGAGTCCTTAGATGGATCCAAGATTGCAGTAATCCAAACGCTTTCATTTGGTAAAATAGTATCTTTTGATACATCAATAATTGCACAGCCACAAGAGGAAATAACATTTTTGTGAGTAAATGTTTTTTTACTTTCATTAGTTACTAAAAAATCTGTAGTCACTTTTCCTTCCCAAGATTTGAGAATCCCGAAATCATAGATGATTTTGTCAATTTTCAAGGATTGAGAAAAACCAAAAAATGATAAAAAAAGTACTATGATAATTAAGAGTATTTTCATTTAAAAATTGATTCTTATGGTGCTACTAGATGCATCATTTCAGCACAAGCAATTGCCCCATAAGTTCCTACAGCATATCCCAAAATTGCTAGTAATGCACCTACAGACGCCAAAGAAGGGTCGAATGCTGATGCAACCACAGGTGCAGATGCTGCTCCACCAACATTAGCTTTAGAGCCTACTGCAATAAAAAAGAAAGGTGCTTTTATTATTTTGGCAACAATCACCATCAATGTTACATGAATAAGCATCCAAATAATTCCTACAACGATTAGACCTGGTTCATTAAAAGCTTTTGTTAAGTCCATTTTCATTCCTATAGTAAGTACCAAAATATAAATAAACACAGAACCGATTTTTGAAGCACCTGCTCCTTCGTAACTTCTCAATTTCGTTAAGGATAATAATAAACCAATGGTTGTCGCTAAAACCACAAGCCATAAAAATCCTGATGCAAATGGATTTTCATCACCTAAATTTTCGGTTAAAAATTCAGAAATATAACCTCCAAAAAAATGAGAAATGCCTACTGCTCCGAATGCAATCGCAAGAATCACCATCAAATCTGTTGAACTTGCAATTTTATTGGTGTTGGACTGATAGTCTCTCATTCTTTTCTTTAAATCTTCCACACCACTTGTATCTGCTTTGAGCCATTTGTCTATTTTGTTATGATTCCCTGCACAAAACAACAAAACAGCCATCCACATATTGGCTACAATAATATCAACAGTTACCATCCTTCCATACAAATCACCATTATATTCATAGGTTTCTAACATGGCTGCTTGGTTGGCGCCTCCTCCAATCCAACTTCCAGCTAATGTGCTCAAACCTCTCCATGTGGCTTCATCTCCAACTCCTCCTACAGTTTCTGGAGAAAACAAAGACATGATAATAATGGCTAATGGACCACCAATAATAATCCCAATAGTTCCAGTGAAAAACATGGCAAGTGCTCTCCAACCTAATTTTTTTAGTCCTTGAAAATCGATTCCCAATGTCATTAAAACCAATGCCCCTGGAAGCATATAGTTTTTTGCCATATCATATAATGTAGAATATTCTTCAGAGATAACATTGAAATGTCTTAGAACGGCAGGGATTAAATAACATAACAAAAGTGCAGGAACAAAAGTGTAGAACTTCTTTAATTTGGGTAAAGAAGAAGTATAAAAAATTACACCTAAAATAATTGCAAAAAGCCCAAATACAACTGTATCGTCTTTGATTAAAGGCTCAGCAATGTTTAGTAAAATATTTTCTTGCATAGTTAAATTTATTTTTAAAAACGAATTCCCACAACCAATACATCATCAATTTGTTCTGCTGCACCTTTCCAATCGTTGAATTCTTTATCTAATGTAGTTATTTTTTTATCATCATCAAGTTGAACTATAGTAGCGAGTAATTTTTTGAAGTTTTTGTTCATATATTTTTTGTTGCTTTTGCCTCCAAATTGATTACTAAATCCATCTGTACATAAAAAAAAGTGATCACCTGGATTAATTTCGAGTTCAGTGTTTTCAAAAGTCAAATCTTTATAAGAAGCCCCCCCTCCAATTGGTCTTTTTGAACCTTTTATTTCAGATACATCTGAATTATTTATTTTAACTAAGTTGAACAACGCCCCAGAAAAATTTAGTTTTTGTTGCTTAGTATCAATTTTACAAATACCAATATTCATTCCGTCTTGAGATTCAAAAGTATATGTTTTGTTAGATAAAGAAGAAATTACAGAAGAATCCATTTTGTTGATTATTTCAGAGGGAGTGCCAGAAAAATCTTCATTAATAATACTGTCTAAATCTGTCATACCTTTAATACTCATTAATGCTCCAGGTACAGCATAGCCAGTACAATCAGAAACTGCAATATAAATAATGTCATTGTCACATTTTTTATACCAATAAAAATCACCACTTACTATTTCTTTGGGTTGATAGTAAATAAAAGAATTCGGTACTAACTCACTGAGTTGTGAGCTTTCTTGAAGAATAGATTCTTGAATTTTTCTTGCATAATCTATACTTTCATTGAGGTTTTTATTACGTTCTTCTATCAATTCTTTTTGCTGAAATAATTCAATTTTTACAGCTTCATCTTCTTTCAAAATGCTTCTTACATAAGGAATGAGAATGAGCGCCAAAAGTAACATCACTCCTAAAGAAATTAGAGATTGTTGCATATATCGTTCTCTTGCCAAAGTTCTAAATTGTCCAAATTCTATATCTGCTTGAATTAAACCTGCTAAATTTCCCTCGCTATCAAAAAAAGGATGGAATGCTGAAAGCCATTCACCACTTTCTGTTTCGTATCTTGTCAAAACACCACCTTTGTTCATTTTTGCCAACAAACTATCAGGGTACATTTCATATTTATGTCTAAAAGTAGGAGTAGAATCTGAATTGATAATGTAAAGGAAAACTTTTTCCTCATCATCATAGAACATAGTATAAATTGGTGAAGAAAGCTTATTGGTTTCTTGAGCTTTAGACAGTGGCAAAAACATAGATTTATACAAACTATCGTCTTCTATTGATTTAATGCCATCCATCCAAAGATATTTCTCAATGATTTTTAAATGGGTATCACCATCAGTTTGTATAGCTAGTGATGAAACAATTCCTTTTAATCTTTTTAATTCACTTTCTTCGTAAGATTTTAATTGTGCAAAATACCCGTAAATAATAAAAAAGCCTGTAATTGCGATGATGCTCACATAGAATAAAACCATGATTCTTGTTTTGGTATTTCCTAATATATCTTTGAGAAGTAAACTTACTTTCATCGTTTAATTGCTAATTTGATTCACCGTATCTTTTAGTTCCCAAATACAAAGGGTAGTGCACTAATCTTGATTCTTCTGGGCCATTGAATAATGGTATTTTAACTTTTGGTTTGAGCCCCACATTTTTCAATGCATCTAGATTTCCAGAAAAAATCCAAGCGTCATAATTTTCAAAACTATGTTTCAAAACAGTTCCTAATTTGGAATAAAAGTCATTCACATTATAAACATTAATTCTTTTGTCATAAGGCGGATTGAAAACCAGAATTCCTTTTTCGAAGGTTTTTTGAGAATTGAAAAAATCTTCTTTCTCAAAAGTGATGTTATTTCCAAGCAATGGAAAGTTCTTGAGATTGCCTCTTGCAGCTGCCAAAACCTCCATGTCAATATCATAACCTTTGATAATCACTCTACTTTCTACCACTCCATCTTTGGCTTCGTCATAAAGTTTGTTGAAAATGGACTCGTCAAAATCGTTCCACTTTTCAAAACCATATTCTCTTTCTGTAAGACAAGGAGCAATATTTCTAGCAATCATTGCTGCTTCAATTGGAATTGTTCCTGAACCACACATAGGATCTATAAAAGGAGTTTTTTTGTTCCATCCCGTAAGTGTAATGATTCCAGCAGCTAATATTTCATTCAAAGGAGCCTCACCAGTTCTACTTCTATACCCTCTTTTGAAAAGCGGTGCGCCACTTGAGTTGAGAAGTAATTCGCATTTGTGCTCACTTATTTTGAGCACAATTCTTAAATCAGGAGTGTATTTTTCTATGTCTGGTCTTGAACCAAATGCCTCTTTAAACTGATCTACAATAGCATCTTTCGTTTTGAGCATTGCAAATTGAGAATGTGTGAAAATGGAAGAGTAAATAATGGGAGCAATAGAAAATGTCCCTTGAGGATTGAGATATTTGGACCAGTTTACTTTTCTTACTTCTGTGTAAAGTTCTTCGGGAGTTTTGGCTGTAAAACTCTTTATGGGTGTGAGTACATCAAGTGTAAGTCTAGAAAACATATTCACTTTGTACATCATTTCTTTATCGCCTTCAAAAGCTACTGCTCGTTTTTGAATTAAAGTATCTTTAGCACCCAGTTCTTTGAGTTCGGTTTCTAAGATGTTTTCTAATCCGGCAAATGTTCTAGCGATTAATTTCATTTATGGTTTTAAAATTTTTATTGTTTAATTTTTCTTTAATTATTTTAATCTTTTTTGTCTTTATCCTCTTCCTCATCATCTTCTACGATTTCAAAATCGACATATTCATCATCTAAATCCACTTCCTCTGGTTCTTGTTGAGTTGTGTTGTTATTTTGAAAAGGATTACCTTGATTTCCACCAAAACCTCCCATATTACCGAATCCCCCCATGTTTTGAAAAGGATTTTTTGGTTCTTTTTTCACATAAGGTTTCCCTGTTACTAGTCCTATGAGATGTTGTACCAATTCTCCAGTAGCAGAAAGCCCTTTGATTATCATTCCTAACATAAAAAAGAATCCAATAATTCCTAATATCCATTTGATAAGGAAAGTATCATAAAAATCATTGATGTTGACCAAAAACCAATTATTGATACTGTTTCCTACCAAAACTGGAAATTGAAGTGCCATTAAATAAAATATAATGGTGAAACCAATAATATGAGGTACATATTTCGATTGTTGCTTGATGTCAATCTTTTTGGCTTGGCCACCTCTCATTATAGAAATGGCCACTTTCAATCCAGAAAATTGTTTAGAACGCTCATATTTACCATATAGGTAAAGATATAAGATTACTGCTCCTAACAAGTAGAGCATTACTGCATCATTTGCTAACTCTGGTTTGGTTTGAAGAAATTCTGCAGCTTTCATCATCGTCAGAGATGCGATAAAATAATACTGCACAATCTTAAGAAAATAACCTTGCCAAGGTTGTTCTTCTTTTCCACCTTTAAGTAAAAACTTAAGCCCTTGTTCTATAAAGAACCAAATAAGAGAAAATACAACATATACAATCCCTAGATAAAAAATGTATCTAAAATAATCCATGATGCAAAAATAAGTGATATAATCTGATTAGCGCAAGAAAACTATAAAACATAGAAACGAATATGAAATTCCTTTTTTAATACGTTTGATTTTTGATTTTCTTTTTTCTGTAATAACCCAATTTAATACTGTATTGCACAAAGTTCATATGTGGGTTTATATTGTAATCCACCATAAAACCAAACATCAGATATTTTGAACTTTTTACCCTTAATCTTACATCAGCACCCAAGCCGATTCTATAGTAAGTAAAAATCGCTAAGGAATTGAGTTTTTGGTTCCCAATCAAAAAAGAAGGAGTGTCATAATTCACTAAAAATGCTGCTGTTCCTTTGATATAGGGGTCAATTTTCAAAACACGTTTCGAAAAATAAACGGCTGAATTCATGGAAGGAGCAAACATAACATTTCTTGTAAATTTACTGTAAATGTTTTCGATGAAATTGGGGTTTTCTCCAACTTCATAATTGGTCGTAGTGCCTGAAATACTGTCGTATACATACCCGTATGTATTGTAAAATTCTTGGTAAAAATCAAACCCTAATCCTATCATCCATCTGTGCGTTGCATAAGTATTGAAAGAAAAACCCAAATTCACAGCTGGTGTCACAGAGTTTCCTTGCACAACGTTTGTTAACGAATCATTTTCAAAGACTTCCTCTGTGATAATTGGGTTGTTTAATTTATAATTTATTCTTTTTGAAGGAGTAAAGCCTATATTCATAAAAGAATATTTGTCACCTTTTCTGTACTCTGAAGATTTAGCTAAAGCAAGAAATTGGTATTCATCGTAAATGACTTGTTCTTTTGCTATTTTATTTAATCCAACAACTTTTGAATAATTGATTTGAAAATAATTCTCACTTAAATTCAAAACACCTAATCCGTCATCAACTCTTGACATACCAAAATTCAATCTAGCACCTAAAGTATGAGGTCCAATTCTTAATCCTGCTCCAACGTAGGGTAAGAAAAGAAAATTACGGTGGTTAAATTGATCATTTAAAATCGAATAAACATATGGGTAAGACTGATACAAAACAATACTATCATAAGTACTGGTGTTGAATCTTCTTTCCAACTGAATTCCTGTTTCAACTATGGGGACTAAACTTTTAAAACGCAATATCTCCCTCTTAAAACCTATAGAAAACCTTATGGTTGGTACTATTTTGTTTACTTCAAATTGATTGGTTTTTGAATCAATAATTCCATTCCATATTTCCTGATCTCCAAGACTTGTTAAACTAGAGTCTGAACTGAAAATGTTAAGTGAATCCGTATTATCTATCTTCATTCCATATTGATAGGAATGAAATCCTAAAGAAATAGAAGTGGTAATAATATTGTTTTTAAAATTAATGTCATTTCCCATTCCAATGAAAAAGGAACTTCCCGAGATCGAATTATTCTTTAAAGAAAAACTGTTATCGTATGTTCTAGATGGAAACACCAATTGAGGAATCACGATTTGGTTGGTGTCATAGTTAAGTGTTTTGACACTATAATCCAATTGAAGACTGGAAATCCACTCTTGACTGTAGTTTTGAAATCCTAAAGTCAATAATATTAAAGTTGATATAATATGTATCTTTATCTTTTCCAAATTATAAAGTCATTTTCAATGTTTTCTGTTCTGAAAGTGGGTATTTGGTATCCATTAGTAAGGATAGGAACGTTGATTTGTAAATACTGTAGTAAATCAGATACTGTAATTACACCATTTTGGTCTAAATCTGACTTTCCTGACTTTAAACCTTCTACCATACAATAGGTGAAAGCTCCGTTTTCCCAAGTATCGCTTTCCACTGCATAATCTGCACCACCGGCACTAGAGATCACAGTAATACCGTTGTTTTCTTTTAAATCAGCAAACACAATTTTTAACGCATCCAAAGATCCATCTGTAGTTATTTTCATTCCTGTATTTGAAGCATTTCTGAAGATAATTTCTTTTCCTACTTCCACATTCGAATTTTGAATTGTTACACTTTCTTTATCCAATTCACCACTATGACATGCATCTAAGAAAAGTAATTTTTTTCTGCTTTTGACCACTAAAAGTTTGTTTTCTAATTCAGAGTATGGTAAAGCATTTTCTTCAGGAGCATAGAAATCATTGTTGTAGGTCGCCAAGTAATAATCGAAGTTTTTATTGAGTAATCCATGTCCAGCGTAGTAAATTATTACCACATCATTCACGGTCGATTGACTAAGGAAATCATCGATTTTGTTTAAAGAGTCTTTATGTACACTTTTGTTGAAATAAGTTTGAGAGAAAGTTTGCTTAAACATTTTAGATTTCGAAAGTGTTTTTTTTACATTTTCAATATCTTTTTGAGCGTATTTTAAATTCTTAGTAGTGTCTTGATAAACAGATGCCCCAATTCCAACAAAATAGAGGTTTGGTTTTACAGCCTTGACATTAGATTTGATGTATGTAGTTTTGGTTATAGAAGCAATATTTTTGATGTTATTTGCAACCAAATCTATTTTGTTGATGCCACTTTGAAGTTGAACAGTAATATTGGTGTCAACATGATTTTTTAGATAATGTTCTTTCCCAGATTCAAAAATGGGAACACCATCAATTTTGAGTTGAAAATTTTTGATGCCATATTCATCATCTATTTTAATATTGACTAGCGCAACATCTTTGTCAGATACAGGTCTTTCAAGAGATAAGATTTTGATGTTTGGTGCTGAATACTCAATGTCTATTTTATCCTGAAGAATATTATTTCTTGAAAGTCTTTTTTGATGCAGCATTTCTAATTTTTCAACGATTTCTTGGTTCCCATATGGTATTTTGGAGTAAACAATATCAGGCCTGTTGTAAAAAAGGTCGTATTGTTGAAACGAAACAGCATTGTGATTTTCTGTAAATCCAATGTAGGGGAGTGAACCTTTTGTTGCATAGTAGTAGTCGTCTGGAGTAATCATCACAAAGTCATCAATTCCCATAGATGCCAATCTTAAAATCACTTTTCCTTTTCGGTTGTATAATAATACTTGACCATCCCAACTAGTGGTGAGGTATAATTTCTTCTTTAAATCATAATCCAGAGAAGTAATTGGGTTAGTATGTGGTGTTTTAAAACCTGTGTCTTCAGGTTTGTCGTTGATGTATTCTGTAATTTTGGTGTCTTCCGCAATCATGAAAAGCGTGTCATTTTGAAAAGTCCTATTAGAATTTTCTACTATAGATTGGAAATTTTGCTTGTTAGGTTCATGATTTTCAACAAATTTTTCTGTAAATGTCTTTTGGTTTGTGTTCAAATCCCATACAAAGTCATAATATCTACATTCTTTATAGTAAGCAATGCCTGGATAAGGTTTGGTAAGTACAACTTTGAAAGTGTATATATTGTCTTTTTGAGAAACTAAGGAAAGTACTTGATAGCGCCATCCATTTTTTTGTTGTTTATTGGTTAGTTGAAATTTATGCGTTCGAATACTTCCACCATATGTTAAATCCCAAAACTTAATGATGCCATTGTTGAACCCAAGAATAATTGATTTTTCATCTTGTGAAAACTTAGCAAAGTTGATAGCAGAACTATTACTTTTGAAATCACGAATTAAAGTCCCAGTTTTAATATCCCAAAGATATACTTTACCATCATTGGCTGAAGTTATAAAAACTTTTCCTTTAGGATGGATTGCAATATCTTTGGCGTCATAATAATTTGTACTATAAAACTTATTAATTGATCCATTTTTGGTATGATAAAGCGTTACAACATTATCTCTTCCCAAACTCAAAATATTGGTGTCGCTCACTGTAATGGCTTGTGACTCGCTTTTGAATCTATAGCCTGAACGTAATGTTTTTTGATAATGAAAGCCATTTTGCCCATTCGCAAAACCCAAAATGTTTCCGCCTTTTGTAGCAATATACATCAACTCTTCGTTATTTGAAAAAGCAAAATCATAAAGAGAAGCTCTATGTTTATAGGTAATGTTGTTTTTTTCTTGATAGAATAGACCTAATTTATCACCGCCATAGAGTAAATCTCCATCTTGGCAAACATGTACTCTTGTAAATGGTTTTCTTTTAGGTGTTTTGTAAATTTCTATTTCTTTGGTGTCACATTTGTAGGTGTAAAGCACTTTAGCAGCAATATATAGAGTATTATTAAAAACATTATAAGCAACAGATTGAGGTAAAAAGTCAGTCTTTGTTTGTTGAATAATTTCTCCTGTATAAGTGTTCCAAAATCTTACAGTAGAATCGTTACTGCAACTAATTAAGACACTATCTGATTTTATAAACTTTAGGTCATTTATTCTATTTCTATGTCCAGTAAGAAGTCTGAGTTGTTTTCCTGTTTCAAATTCCCAAAGCACAATATTATTGTCATATCCTGCTGAAGCGAAAATATTTCCAGATTTAGAAAACTCTAATTTATTTACTTCAGAGGAATGGCCAGTTTGAACACTGAACTCTGAAGTTTGGCTGTATAAGAAACTTTTTGCAGCAAATAATAATATGGTAGTTATGATGAACTTTAGATTCATAGCACAAAGATAAATTTATTTTTGTTTCCATTTTTTTCTAGATGACTAAAGTCGTTTTTTTTTAGATAAATATTTGTAACAAAATTTTAGTTTTAAGTTATTCATATAAACCAATAAATCTAGAAACTATGATGACTTCAACACTACTTTCGCTTATGCTTCTTTTTGTGAGTCCAGAACCCGTAAAAGAAGAGAAAATTAATATTCACGATGCAGTTGCTCAAAATTTAGTTTCTTTAAATGCTATTTCTAATGGGGATTATTCTGGAAAGTCTATAGTTTTGAGCATGACTCCAAAGGTAAAATCTAAATATTTGATTGTAGTTCCAGCGGGAACACATTTTATTTCTGAAGAAAGTTCTGAGCAAGACATTTTCGTTGTTGAAGATCAAGTTCTGGCGCTTACATCTTCTGAAGGACAAGAATATACTATTGAAGGTTTTTGTAGTCAATATTCCAATGCAGCTCCAGAAGAAGGTTCTGGTTTCAAAATGACACTTACAAAAAATGATAACTTATCAAAATTGTCAAAATATATGAATGGCAAAGGGTTTTCTGAAGATGTAAAACAAAACGCCATTTGGTCTGTATCGGATAAAAAATCTGTATCAAATATTTTTGATTATGATGATGAAAATAATCCAAAAGTTAAAGATTTGAGGTCTTATGTTTGTGAACTTACAAAGTTAGAAAATGTTTGGTACAATACTGCTACTTCAAGAACTTTGACTCCAGAAAGGCAAATAGAAACTACGCCAACTGTTATTACAGGAAAGTTAGAATATAAAGTTGAAAAACCCGGTAAAATGTCACTTTCTGTTTATAAATCGAATGGTGAATTGGTAAGAGAAATATTCAAGGATGTAGCCATAAATAATGTAGGAGAAACATCATTCAATTTCAAAGGAAAAGTTCAAGGATGGGAAAAAGGTGGATACGTTGTAAAAGTAAAAATTGATGAAAAAGTGATTCATTCACAAACGTTTGAAGTTTAAAAAACTATTTTCTAGTAGGTCTTGGCCTTAGTTTTGGAGTGGCTTCGCAGGAATCGTCTTTAGAAAAAATCAAATTATTTTCTGAATGAGCACATTTTAGAATGCAACCAGATTCAATTTCTTCGGATAAGTTTACAATAAAACCATTCGTAGTGCCAATTCCTTCGATGAGTGTGAAAGTTTTTCCTTTTTCATTGGCGTTAACCTTTGCTTGAATGATTTTTCTAACTTTTCCTTCATAAACTTCCTCTTTTACATTTATTACTATAAGGGGTGCTTCGAGTCTACTACATATTGCAGTTTGAATAGTGTCGCCTACGTTTAGGTTAAAATCATACAATAAAAACTCGATAACTTCATCAGTAAATGAACGTATATATAGATTGTTAGTTATAGAATCTTGTCTGACGAAAAATTGTTTTTGAAGTTTATTGTTAAGTATAAAAGGTTCTGTAGTATTTACTTTATAATAGATATTATTGGTTGAGTCAATTCTTCCCATTTTACTTGAGGTTTGGAACACTTCTTTACTTGCTACTTTGAATTCATCAGCATCCCAGGAAGTAGATAAAATATACCAATGTGAGTTGTTGAGGTTGAAACTTTCTTGCCCAAGAGTAATAAGTGTAAAGAATAAAAAATAGATGGTTAGTTTGATATTCATATTGAGCAAGCTAAATGATTTCCTAAAATTAAGATTCAAAAACTTTATTTGCAATTTTTTTGCCAAGAAATCACATTTTAATAATTCTACAGTTTTAAGTTTTGATTGTAAAACTCTATTTAAAGTTCATCACATAACTTAATAAATTCATTTAAATTTGTAGCATAAACATTTTTACCTAAATGATTCCTAAATTCGAAATACAACTCAAATATCATTTAGGATTTGAGCCTACTCCAGATCAAGAAAAAGCGATTAATGCCCTCTCGAGATTTGTTTTCTCTCCAAACAGTCAAGTAGGAATGATACTAAGGGGTTATGCAGGAACTGGAAAAACGAGTCTTATTGGTGCTTTAGTTAAGAGTTTGGGTGATTTTAAATTAAAATCTGTACTCCTTGCTCCTACAGGAAGAGCTGCAAAGGTTTTGGCATTGCACAGTAATAGTGATGCAATGACCATTCATAAGAAAATCTATTTCAGAGAGACTAGTGGAGGTGAAATGGCTTATACCATGGGAAGGAATTTACACAAAAACACATTGTTTATTGTAGATGAAGCTTCCATGATTGCGAGTGGTTCAGGAACAGATTATGAATCAAGAGACTTATTAGATGATTTGATGAGTTATGTTTATAATGGGTTTAATTGTAAGATTCTTTTTATTGGAGATACTGCTCAGTTGCCACCCGTTGGAAGTCCTTATAGTCCTGCCTTAGAAAAACAATTTTTAGAGGGTGCTTACGGAATTCCCTTTGGTTTAGTTCAACTTAGAAATGTGGTGAGACAAACAGAAGATTCAGGAATTTTACTTAACGCAACGCAATTGAGAGTGAATCTTTTAGAAGATGATTTTAATGTAAGGTTACAAACCAATCACCAAGATGCTATTTGTATAGATGGTTATACGCTTCAAGATGAATTGGAAAGCAATATCTCTAAGTTTGGTATCGAAAATATTATAGTAGTTTGCCGTTCTAATAAGAGAGCCAATTTATTCAATCAACAAATTAGACATAGGATTTTGTATCACGAAGAAGAAATCAGTACAGGAGATTTGATGATGGTACTCAAAAATAATTACCACTGGATGGATCCTAATAGCAAAATGGCTTTTATTGCCAATGGAGATACGGTTGAAATTTTGAGAATAGTTCGTTTTGAATCTTTATATGGATTTCATTTTGCTGATGTTACTCTCCGATTTGTTGATTTTCCTGATGAGCCAGAATTTGAATGTAAAATCATTTTAGATGCTATCATGTCTAATAGTGCTGCGCTTTCATGGGAACAACAAAATCAATTGTATCATGAGATTGAGAAAGATTTTTCTAATATTTCGAGCAAAAAGAAAAGAGCCGCTTTAATACTCAAAACCCCGCACTATAATGCATTGCAAGTGAAGTTTGCTTACAGTGTTACATGTCATAAAGCACAAGGCGGACAATGGCCAGTAGCTTTTATTGATCAAGGGTTTCTTCCACCTGAAGGGTTGAATCAAGAATATATGCGTTGGTTATATACCGCCATTACCAGAGCATCAGAAAAGGTATATTTTGTCAATTTTAGTGATGAATTGATAGGAGGCGAGTTTTAAAAGACCTTTCGCTTCTTATTGCAAATCAATTAAATTCTTATTCCATATTGGTAAAAACTTGAAGCACATCATCGTCATCTTCAAATTTTTCTATCATCTTTTCGATAAGTTCTCTTTGTTCGTCAGTCAAATTTACTGTGGTAAGAGGGGATCTCACATTTTCAGCGGAGGCAATATCAATGCCTTTTTCTTCGAGGGCTTTTTGCATATTTCCAAAATCTGAGAAATCAGTTACGATTAAAATTTCTTCATCGTCTGCTTCTATTTCTTCCAAACCATAATCAATCAACTCTAATTCCAATTCTTCCACATCTAATCCTTCGGTTTTAATCGTGAAATTGGCTTTTCTATTAAAAATAAATTCAAGCGAACCGTTTGTTCCTAAACTTCCTTCAGATTTTTTGAATATGCTTCTAATATTTGCAACGGTTCTGGTGGGGTTATCTGTTGCAGTTTCGATAAAAACCGCTACACCAAATGGACCATATCCTTCATAGTTTACTTCGTCCATATTAGCAGCGTCTTTTGCCGAGGCTTTTTTGATGGCATTTTCAACATTGACTTTGGGCATGTTGGCCGCTTTTGCATTTTGAATGGCAACTCTTAATCTAGCGTTGTTTTCTGGACTTGGACCTCCTTCCTTCACTGCCATAGAAATTTCCTTTCCAATTCTAGTGAATGTTTTGGCCATTGCGCCCCAACGCTTCATTTTTCTTGCTTTTCTAAATTCAAATGCTCTTCCCATGATTGTTATTTGTTACTTTAGTCTGATGACAAAAATATAAAATCGTTTCAAATTGTGTTGAATTATTTCTAGAATTAATTTTCAGCTTTACCACTTTCCTCCAAAAACTTTGTCGTACAAATCTTGAGTTAGTTGTCTTACCAATTCATTTAATAACTCACCTTCAATACTTGCAAAATCATTTTGACTGTCGTAATCCACAAAGGCTGAAACCGTTTCTGTACTTTCTCTTTTAATGTTTTTTTCTTGTTCTTCAGATAATTCGCCAGTGTATTCCCAACTAATGCTAACTGTCATCGTCAAACGATTTTGAGCAGCGACATCGGTTCCTGCTTGTATACTGATTGGAGTGATTCTATAGTCAGTGATAGCACCGTCTATCAACCAATCTCCACTTTCTGTTACTAATTCTTTTTTGGATTGTGTCAAAACCACATCTCTAAGTCCTTCTGTAAGTAAAATACTTGAAGAGGAACTTGCTAAACTACTTTTGTTTTCGAAAAAGTTTACTTGAATGGTTTTACCAGGAATTTCTTGATTGCTTTTCCCTCCTGGTTTTAAACTATAAACAGGAAGTTTACAATTGTAGAAAAACAAAGATAAAAAACAAAAAAGTCCGATATATTTGATGAGTTTAATCATTTAGGAATGTCATATTCTTTAATTTTTCGATACAAAGTACGTTCAGAAATTCCCAACTCTTTTGCTGCATATTTTCTTTTTCCTTTGTGTTTTTCAAGCGCCTTAACAATCAATTCCTTTTCTCTTTCTTCCAATGATAAACTTTCTTCTACTTCTATATGTTCTTGGATAGGGTCTTGATAAAAAACAGTATCATCATTATCAGGCATATAATGAAAATCATTATTTTTTGAGATATTACTTGGAAATATACTTGGAGTTCCTGCATTAGTGGTTTCAGGGTGTGAAAATTTTTGAATGACTTCATTTTTTTCTGAAGTGGTAAATTGATGATCTCCATCCATCAGTTCCACGATGATACGCTTCATGTCTGTCATTTCCTTTTTCATATCAAACAACGCTTTGTATATCATTTCTTTCTCCACACCTTCGATGCCTCCTGTTCCACTACTTCCGTAATTGTTAACCACCGCAGGTAAATTATTTAATTCATCAAAAGGTAGATACTTTAGAAGCAATTCCTTGGTAATATTTCTCTCTTTTTCAATAACGGAAATTTGTTCTGTTATATTTTTTAATTGTCTGATATTTCCAGGCCATTTGTAGGCTATCAAAGTATGCACTGCGTCTTCGTCCAATCTTATAGAAGGCATTCTGTATTTTTCTGCAAAATTAGAGGCGAATTTTCTAAATAATAAATGGATGTCGTCTCTTCGCTCTCTGAGTGGTGGCAATGAAATAGGCACTGTACTCAAACGATAAAACAAATCTTCTCTGAACTTACCTTTATGAATAGCAACATCCATTTTTTCGTTGGTCGCAGCAATAATTCTCACATCAGTTTTTTGAACCTTTGAAGAACCTACTTTGATAAATTCTCCGGTTTCGAGTACTCTTAATAATCTCACCTGAGTTTGCAAAGGCAATTCCGCCACCTCATCCAGAAAAATTGTTCCACCATCAGCAACTTCAAAATATCCTTTTCTACTTCCTTGAGCACCTGTAAAAGAACCTTTTTCATGTCCAAACAATTCACTGTCAATAGTACCTTCTGGAATAGCACCACAGTTTACAGCAATGTATTCATGATGTTTTCTTTCGCTGTATTGATGTATAATTTGCGGAATGGTTTCTTTACCTACACCACTTTCTCCAGTTACCATCACTGAGATATCTGTTGGCGCTACTTTTATGGCTACTTCCAAAGCTCTATTAAGACCGGGAGCATTTCCTATGAGTCCAAATCTTTGTTTAACTGATTGAATATCCATTTTTTAATCTATTACTTTTCCGAACAAAGTTGCGCCAGTACAACTTTCAATAATTACATTTACATAACTGCCTTTAGGGTAAGGCCCTTTTGGAATTACGACCATTGCATTTTGGGAATTTCTACCACACAATTGTTCTTCGGGATATTTTCTTGATGGTCCTTCTATTAGAATTTTATATTCTTTTCCAACTTGTTGTTCTAATCTGTATAGAGAGTTTGCATTTTGAATTTCAATCACTTCTGCTAGTCTTCTTTTCTTCACTTCTAGAGGGACATCATCTTCATATTTTCTTTCTGCCAATGTTTTGGGTCTTTCTGAATAGAAAAACATATAAGCATAGTCGTATTTTACTTCTCTTAGTAATGATAAAGTATCTTCATGTTGCTCCTCAGTTTCACCACAAAAACCAGTTATAATATCTGTAGATATTGCACAATCAGGCATGATTCTTTTGATAGCTTTCATTCGTTCATCATACCATTCACGTGTGTATCCTCTGTTCATTTTTTTCAAAACCTCTGTATTTCCAGACTGAACAGGAAGGTGAATGTATTTACAAATATTTTCATATTTAGCCATGGTATACAATACTTCATCAGTCATGTCTTTTGGATGAGAAGTAGAAAAACGAACCCTTAAATCAGGGTGAACCAAAGCCACCATTTCTAGCAGTTGTGCAAAGTTTGTAGTTGGAATATTCGGATCTTCGATTTCTCCTTTTTTAGAAATGTTCCATCTGTAGCTGTCTACATTTTGTCCTAAAAGGGTCACTTCTCTATAGCCTTCATCAAATAATTGCCTTGCTTCTGCAACGATACTCAATGGGTTTCTTGAACGCTCTCTACCTCTTGTAAAAGGAACTACACAAAATGAACACATATTATCACACCCTCTGGTGATTGAGATAAATGCAGTCACACCGTTTCCTCCTAATTTTACTGGGCTGATATCGGCATACGTTTCGTCTCTCGAAAGCAAAACGTTCACCGCTTTCTGACCACTGTCTACTTGTTTTATCAATGAAGGTAAATCTCGATATGCATCTGGGCCAACTACAATATCTACTAATTTTTCTTCCTCAAGAAGTGTTTCTTTCATTCTTTCGGCCATACAACCCAAAATACCTACTACTAAACCTGGGTTTGTAAGTTTTTGTTTTTTGAACAGTTGTAGTCTTTTTCTAACCGTAGCTTCAGCCTTTTCTCTTATAGAACATGTGTTGAGCATCACTAAATCTGCCTCTTCAACATTTCTAGTGGTTGTAAAACCTTCCTTTTGTAAAATTGAAGCAACAATTTCGCTGTCAGAAAAATTCATAGCACAACCATAACTTTCTAAATATAATTTTCGTCCGTTAGCACCATTGCCTTCCATCATTAATGCCTCACCTTGACGGTCTTCTAATATTACTTTTTCTTCCATTCCAAAAAATTAGAAAACAAAGGTATGCAATTCTTGTATATGACAAATTGTCATTTAAAGAAAAATACTTAAAAATCGTTAATTTTTTAACGTTTGGACTTTTTGTGATAAAAGAAATGAAAATAGTTTTCAGTAAGATATTTTCAATTTAAATTAAATATTATCTAGCACAATTGCAGGAAGTAGAAAAATAAACTTTAGTATCAGGCAAAAGCGCTTTAATTCTATCTTGTTCTGCTTGTGTCATTTGAATGACTCTTAAGTCAAATACTTTTAAATTTTGAAGTTCTGATATACTTTCGGGCACAATATAGAGTTCATTGCTCCACATATCCAAAACTTCCAGTTTTATGAGTTTATTGATATCATGCGGAATAGCAGTAATTTGATTTTGATCTAAGTATAATTTTTTAAGGTCAGTCAGTTCTGTAAGTACTATTGGAAAAGTTTCAAATTCGTTTTTACTTAAAGAAACTTTCTCTAAGTATTTTAGTTGAGCCATTTCAAGAGGTAGATGGTTCAGTTTGTTTTTTGCTAAAAGCAGAACTCTTAAATTTTTTAATTTTAAAATATCTTCCGGAAATTCCTTGAGTTTGCTTTTGGTTAAATCAAGGATAAAAACATTTTCTGGATCTCTTAATGCGTCTTCCAGGTTTTCAAATGTTTTACAAGTGTCTAAATCAACATTTGTTTGACTATTTATTTCGACAAAATTCAGAATAAAAATGAAAAATATACCTAGCGTCAATCTTACCATAGTCTCAAAGTTAATAAAAATCTTTAGTATCCCTTTAAAAAGTAGTACATCAACTTTATATACTCGTTATTGACCATAATCAATGATTGTTCGTATTGCCACCAAACTTCCTTTTTGTAAACACTGCTTTCTGCTCCTCTTAAGATAACTTTTATGCCTTCTTTTTCAAATTTTTTAGTAACTAAGTTGTCAATTCTTCTTAAATGAAAGTGATCTGAAACAATAATGATGGTTTTATAATTATTGGCCAATGAAAAACCTAAAATGGTATCGCTTTCTTCTTTAGTACTTGTTCCGTATGGTATCGGAATAATTGCTTCACTAGGAACATTATTAATTTCTAAAAATTCTCTCATTATGAGAGCATCAGGAATACATTTGTCCTCATTACCTGCATTCCAAACGAGTTGATCCAATCCATAATTGGCTCCCAATGGAATTAACTTGTCACTCCATCCGTCATCAAAAAGTTGTTTGGCAGTGATGGGTCTGTCATAGATATTGCCTCCTAAAATAAAAATAGCATCCGCTTTTTCTAAAGGAGATTCAGTAATTAAGAAATTTCCAACCCCCTTTAAAATAGGTGTTCTAAAAATAAAAAGTGCTATTAGAGTTGCCCCCAAAAAGAAATAGAATTTTTTCCATCTTCTATAACTTTTAGCAATTTTAAATTTTATAACATCAATAAATTCAAGCATGATTATTTTACAACCATGACCAAATATTTAGATACGCTCCAAAAATTCTTAGGGTCTTTGATAATTAATTTTTCAATTGTTCCATCACCTTTTAGTTCATATGAATTACTTGGGTGAGTAGTAATCATTTCAACTTTCTTAAAACCAAGAGGAATTTCATTCAAATCATTGATGTTAACTTCCGTAAAATAGTCTTTGTTAAAATCTGGAGCTAACTCATTGTTTTTACCTATTCCTAATACCCCTCCCTCAGTTGTGATAACTTTGTTGTCGATCAATTCAGTCTTAGTGCCATATGCAAAATATGCAGTATTTAAAGCAATTTGAACTGTTTCTAGTTTTTCAGACTTTTCTTGGAAAGCATCAAACAATTCTCCAAAAGCAGCATCGATATTTTCTAATTCTTGTTGTAACTGAAAAATTTCCATGTTTTTAGCTTCTACTTCTTCAGAAAGTGTTAAAATCATCTCTTCAAAAGCACTCATTTGAGCGTTATTGTTTTTAATTTCAGATTTTAGTTTAGAAATTTTAGATTTATTGTCATTCAATAACTTCCCTAATGTTTGAATCTCGGCAATTAAATCTGGGTTTTCTGCAGAAAGACTTTCAGGATTGTTTTTCATGTCAAAAACAACTTTTTGCTTTCCTTGAATCAGATCCAAATTCTCTTTGATTTCATTCATGTAAGAAGCATAATAGTTGTACATGGAATCTTTCACCATAATTTGATGTTTCAAGTCCATATTTTCTTCTTTCAATTTTTCTAATTCAGCATTAGAAAGACTATTGTTGTCTGAAGGTGTTTCAGAATTTTCAGTTTCAGGTTGACAAGAAAACAAGCCAAGAGTAAGAAGGGCTAAAATAAGTTTTTTCATTGTGATTTAATTTTTCACAAAGTTAGTAATTTACTTGAGATGCTTGAAATGTTCTTTGATTTTTAATTTATTTTAAAAACATTATATTTTCTATAATAAATCAGTCAAATCATTTACTCCAATAGGTCTTTCTACATTAAACCCTTCTCCATATTGAGTATTAATTAATCTGCCAAACTGAATGGCACGACCTTTCAGAAAATCAATAAAATCCTTACTTGAAATCGGAGTTTCGGGTCCGTCTATGTTTTTATCAGGATTGTAAAATTGTGTTTCGAAAGCTAATATGCTTTTCATTTTTAGTTCAAATTGTTCTGAGATGTCCACAATAACATCAGGTTCAATCCATCTGTCTTGAATGTATCTGTAAATGTTTTTCGGTCTAAAAGGCAATTGATTAGTATTGTCTAAAATAGTTTCAATTTTTATGAGCCCTGAAAGAAAACAAGCTCTTGAAATGATATTTCCCGCCCTAGCATGATCTGGATGTCTATCTGAAACAGAATTACACAAAACAATTTCGGGTTGATATTTTCTTATCATGGTAATTACCTTGAGCAAAGAAGCTTCGTTTTCCTCAAAAAAACCATCTCCCAAGTCTAAATTTTCTCTTATGCTTAACCCCATTATGTTTGCAGAATTTTGAGCTTCAATACTTCTGGTTTCAGCATTTCCTCTTGAACCTAATTCTCCTTTTGTTAAGTCAATAATTCCAACTTTTTTGCCTTTTTGAATATGTTTGATTACTGTGCCGCTTGCAGCGAGTTCTACATCGTCTGGATGTGCTGCAAAGGCTAGAATGTCTAATTTCATTTTTAAGATTCTTTATTGATTGATGGTAATTTTAATCACCTTATTTTTTTCAAAAGTATAAACAATTTTTTTACCCTGCTTGTCCTTCAATGTAATTATTTCAGGATTTGAAATCCCATCATAAATCAACAAAGTATTCATTACATCATCTAAAGAACTGCCAATTTTAATTCCATTGGGTAAAATTACTTTATCACTCAAAATGGTCGCTTCGCCAAGATTTGAATCCGGATGTATGTCCATGAATAAGAAGTTGGTTTTATCATCAATTTTTAAAACGCCAAACTCAAATTTATCTCCGCCAGCAGTATATTTTGTAAAAGTATCAATTTGGGGTGAACTTAAAAACCAATTTTTTGCATCCTCGAATGTTACTTTTACAATATCTTCAGGCAAACTATCTAAATTGATAGTCATTGAACCAACATTTTCTTTTAAAATTGAAATGTAATCTTCTTGTTTTTTACTCACGATGATACTTTCCTTTTCAAACAAAGTTTTTAAATCGAACATTTTTTGTTCAACATTTTTGGACGTTTTTTTATTCTTACTATCAATTTTACCTTGTTTTTTTGTCCATAATCTAATGGCTTCACATTCAAAACAAATACTTATGGATGCAATGGGTTCATTTTCTTTGTTAAAATAGACTACACCGTGTCTAGGAATAAAGCAACTACTCAGTCCATTGAGCAGTCCATCTTTGTCTTTCTGAAGCATTCTAGAAATATGTTCAGGAATTTCAGAATTTCGCATTTCCACTTCAAAAACAATGGAATTTGCAAATCCACTTTCTTCAGAATAAATATAATCGTCTGGCCTGGTTCTGATTTCTTGAATATTAAAATAATACAATTTTGCATACGCATAACTTTCATCTGGAAAAACAAATGATTTTTGACCAAACCCCTGAAAATTTAAAAGCGAAAAAAGCAATACTAAACTTTTGAAAGTGCGCATCATAAGAATATTTTCAACTAAGTTACGATTTAAATAGGTTGTCTAAGATGTATTCTTGTTAAAAGAATATTTGGAAATGTTTTTACGTTATATATTATATTTTAAAACATCAGATTAAATCCTTTATCTTTTTGATTGTATTTGTCAATTTCGGCTTTGTAGAATTTAATCTGTTGGCTACAAATGAATTCCCTAAATATGGAAATGTCTTGCTGTTCTTCTGTTTCATTAAGAGCATCAATATACGCTGCTCTATCTTCTGTGAAAATTTTTATAAGCGGTTCCTTATGGTACATTTGAATGTAATTCATCATTAATCGTGATGTTCTTCCATTTCCATCACCAAAGGGGTGAATGTTTACCAAATTGTAATGAAAATCTGCAGAAAGTTTTAAAATCTCGTTACCAGTTACATTATCTATTCTTTGGTTTATATTTTCAACAAGTTTCTCAAGTAAATTTTCAACTTTGGAAAAATCTGGAAAATATTTTTTATCAACATAGACCTGAGCTTTACGAATATCGCCTTTTGAAGTGTCGAAATTTCCTGAAATGGTACTGACTAAACCGCCTGTATTTTTCATTACAAGTCCTGCCACTTGTTTTATAAACGCAATATTTATCTTCTCTTTATGCTTCGATTGTTCTTTAAGAAACAACAATGCAGCAAAATGGTCTTTTACCATCAGATGGTCAGAAAGGGGTTTTCCTTTTGCTGTGATATCTTTATCCAACAATAATTGCGTGTCGCTTTCAGAAAGTGAACAGCCTTCAATTTTAGTAGAATTATAG
>CAWUIK010000021.1:0-34686 GCA_963922585.1 uncultured Flavobacteriales bacterium
TTGTTCACCTTCATAATTTCTTATTCCGAAGTTGTTGAGTTGGTTATGATGCGAACCACTCAATTGAATTGCCATACTTTTGTGCCTTTCATCTGGAAAAAGATAGCCTATTTTGGCAAATCCATTAACTTTTCCAGAATAATTATGCACTCGATAGGGATTTTCACCTATTTCTGTATGTTGGTGTTCAGAATGATTTCCTATTGTCAGTTCTCCGTATTGGCCAGCTCTACTATCTAAAGAAACTGCTCCTATTGCAAATTCAGCGTGAATTTTGGGACCAGAATAATTCCATTGGTTTTGGAAAGCAAAAGTTTCGTTCAGAGGATTGTCTATAAAACTATCTCCATTCATATCCATTTTGGCATTGGCATATTTTCCATGTGCCAAAACAGTGGTGCGCCATCTTTTACTCACTCGTTGGGTTATGTGAATGTTCAATTCGTTTCTGAAAGCACTATTTAAGTAATAATTCACATGAAGTTTTTCTCCGTTTTCTGGGCTTTTCATTTCCACGTTAATTTGCCCTGTCATACTTTCGTATCCGTTCAAAACAGATCCTGCACCTTTAGAAATTTGGATGCTATTGACCCATGCTCCGGGCACAAACTCTAATCCATAGATGGTGCTCAAACCTCTCGTGAGAGGCATGTTGTCTTGCATCATTTGCACATACTTTCCAGATAGTCCAAGCATTTGAATCTGTTTAGTTCCAGAAACTGCATCTGTAAAATTGGCATCAATTGAAGGGTTGGTTTCAAAACTTTCCGACAAATTACAACAAGCCGCTTTTCGCAATTCTCCTTCTCCCATAATGTGCGAATCTCTAGCGTTGAACTTTTCATAAGCATATCCTCCTTTGTTGGCTTTGATTACCACATCGGGAAGGACGCTTCCATCTTTCATTACAATGTTTAAAGGATTTTCAAGAGTTGCTATTTCCAAGGTGTCTGGTTGAAGTCCTACAAAACTAAAAACTACTTGCTTGGCTCCTTCTGGAATGTTGATATGAAAAAAACCCTCTGAATTGGTAGAAACACCTCCTTCGAAACCTACAAAATAAATGTTTACTCCAGGAATTGGTGATGCTGTATTCTTTTCTCCCGCTTCATAAACGGTTCCCTCCAAAAATTGCTCTTGTGATTTATAAGAATTCGTTATAAAAATCACAATCATTAATATAATTATGCTTTTCATTTTTTCTTATTGATTAGGTTTTCTGGAACTTCGTATTTACAACAGTGGAGAAGATTGTCATACACAGATGCATCTACTTGTGTGTTTTCTGATGCGTGACCTGCTTTTGCACAAACTCTTTGTATTTCTTCTAACGAAATTTTGCTTGGGTTATAAACCACTCTCAAAACTTTAGAATCTATATTCCAATTGGCGTCTTTCACTCCAACGATATCTAAAGCGTTTTCGATTCTATCTTTACACATTCCGCAGTTTCCATAAATGGTAATGCTTTCTGTTTTCGTTTTTTGTCCATATCCTACTACAAGGAATAAAAACAATATAATTGATGTTAAATATTTCATAAGTCTTTAATTTTTATATTTTTACTGTAATTTCGAATGAGAATTCACTCGATAAATTATGATACGACAATAACCTTACTGAGGTTCGGTCTAAAAGAAAAAAATTAAAGAACTTGTGGCGGTTGCCAGATAGCGCTAAACACCGAAATGGATAGCGGAGATTGATAATTCCAAAAATTTACAATGTTGACATGTCCTTCAATCCATTGCAATGTTATTTCATTAGAAGTGATAAAACCTACAGGAACAAAGTGACAACAACATTGACCTCCGCCACATGATCCATCACAATCGCCATCTTCGTTGCAATTGCAAGATTTTATTTCTTTTCCTTGTTGCATTTCATGACTTGAAAAACAACAGCTTTTGCTTTGATCTATTTCACACGAAGAATTTTTAACAACAGAAGATTCATTAGATTTATGGCAACAAGCACTTGCTTCATTGGGTTGAAATACCAATGAAACTATAAAAATGAATGCTATGTAAATGATGTTTTTCAATTGTTTAATCTCTTTATTATATGCAAAGTAACAAAAATTTATTTAAAAAATCACATTTTCAGTGATTATGATTTTCTTCATGGTTGTGTATTATGTACTTACAACAGTGGTGCAAATTTGCTTAAGCTTTCTCGTCTGCTTTCATTTTTTCGGTTGCGTGACCAATGTTCGCACAAATTTGATGTATCTCATTAATCGATATTTTCTCTGAAATATAGGTCACTGTGAGCATTTGAGTTTTTTCGTCCCATTGGGCGCTTCTGACTCCAACAATATCCAATGCGTTCTCGATTCTTTCTTCGCACATACCACAATTGCCATAAACTTTTAAAGTATCTGTTTGGTATTTATTTCCTTTTTGAGCCACTCCAAATATAGAAGTGATACTGAAAATTAGCAGTAATACAGCATATTTCATATAATCATTTTAAAAGGTTTACGTTTATAAAACGTTATTTGAAATGAAAAGTCGCAGAAAAGTGAAAATATATTCAAAGATTCAAAATCTTCTCCATTACGAAGACGCTTTGGTCTTTGCTGGGTCGAAGTGACAAGGAAGTTGGAATGACAAAGGGTCGGAATGATAGAGCAGTTGAAGCGACAAGTGTTTAATTTGTAAAAAAATCTACCTAATCGCAAATTTATATATAAAATATAGATTATAATCGTACATTTATATATAAAATATAGAATACAATCTTGTAATTACATATATTATTTTTATCTTTGTAATGAAAATAGTATAATTATGTTAGGAATTGATAGGCATCTTAAACAAAGTTTGATAGAAAAATGGGATTCAGGTAAGGTACTTATTGTAATTGGTCCTAGACAAGTAGGTAAAACTACACTAATTCGTTCGTTGTGCGAAAAAGAAGAGCATTATTTATTCATCAATGGAGATAATAGCGAAGACAGAATGCTGCTTGAAAATGCGGGAGAAACAAAATTGAGAAGCATTATTGGAGATTACACTACTGTTTTTATAGATGAAGCCCAAAGAATAAAATCAATAGGAATTACATTAAAAATAATACATGATAATATCAAAAATGTACGTCTTGTAGTAAGTGGTTCGTCTGCTTTAGACATTGCCAATAAAATGAATGAACCCCTCACAGGAAGAAAATGGGAGTTTAACTTATTTCCACTTACGTGGAGTGAATTAAAAAATCACTTTGGATACCTACAAAACACAAGAAACCTGCATCAATATATGATTTACGGAACTTATCCAGAGGTTATTACCAACAACATAGAAGCAGAAGGAATAGTAAAACAATTGGCAGGCAGTTATCTTTACAAAGATTTGCTGCAATATCAAGGTATTCGCAAACCTGAAGTATTAGATAAATTACTTTTGGCTTTAGCCTTGCAGATGGGGAGCGAAGTAAATTATAATGAACTTTCAAGAACTGTTGGCGTAGATAGAGCTACTGTAGAACAATATATTTCTCTTTTAGAAAAAGCATTTGTTGTATTTAGACTTAATCCATTAAGCAGGAATGTAAGGAATGAGATAAATACTTCACGCAAAATATATTTTTATGATAATGGCATTCGAAACGCCATTGTAGGAAATTTTAAGTCTTTGGAGTTTAGACAAGATGTGGGGGCTCTATGGGAAAACTTTATGATTTCTGAAAGAATTAAATTATTAAAGTATAAGCAGTGGTATGGTCGTAGTTATTTCTGGCGCACTTATCAACAACAAGAAATTGATTTGATAGAAGAAATTGACGGAGCCTTTAATGCTTTTGAATTTAAATGGAAAGCGAAACAAAAAAACAAAAAATTTCCTTCCACTTTTATTGAAAACTATCCTGTAAGTCTTTCAGAAACAATTTCTCCCGATAATATGGATGTATTTTTGGATTATGTATAAAGTAATATAGTTTAAAACTTATAATGTAGTTTTTTGATTTGGCTTTGCCGAACTTCGCTTCTCCTCCGCAGCTGCGGAGGATGGAATGACAAAGGAATCGAATTGAAAAGGTGTTTCACTTTTTCGATTTACCCTTTGGTTTGCTTTCTTCGAATTTTTGCATTCTTTTTCTTACGCCTTTTCTTACGAAGTACATTGCCCAGGCAATACCTGCCATTAGCCAGAATAAACGATTTTGATAAAAACCATCTTGAATGGAATAAATCAATGTAGCGAGTGAAGCTAAAATAGCCACCCCAAGCCAAAACAATTCTAAAAAACGGTGCATTTTATTCATTTTCTTCTTCTTTTAGGGCTTCTTCTTCCATTTCGAATTCACCATTGCTGATGTTGTGAACTTTATATTTGGTAAAGTTAGTATTACTATTAAAACCTACTCCAGAAATTGTTCCTTTTGGAGAAGTTACTACCACTTTTTCATGTGTATATACCGAATCTTTCTTGAAATCAATGTGCAATAAATCTGTGTTTAACCTTTCCTCTTTGATGTTTACAAAAACCACCGAATCCTTAACTTTGATATATTCTTTTTTGGAGTACAGCACACCATATTTTGAAGTAAGAATAGACTCTACTTTTCCAAGGGTATCGTAGAACGTCACAACCATTCCAATGGGACATTCCATTTTCATTTCATTGTCTTCTTCCAGTTCGTATCTGTGAAGCAACGGGGTTTCTAGTTTCATTTTGGATAAACCTTTGTCCGAAAAAAGCATTGTAACGTCTTCGCTGGTTTCTTGAGGTCCTCCTGCATCATACGTAACTTGACTAATTTCTTCTTTGGTATTGCCACAAGAGATAAATAAACTGCAAAACAAAAACATTCCTATGGAAAAGACCACAGGAATGTTTGTATATAAATATTTTATGAAAACTGTCTTTTTTATTGTGCTCTAATTTTTACTTTAACACCCCAGCAAGATACATCAACCGAATCTCCAACTTTAATACCATCTGCAAACAACTCTGATTTAGTTGAAAGTTGACCTATCAAACCGCTTTTCCAAGAAGAACTTGCACAACTTCCTGCTTCATCTGCTAAATCAAGAGCGTATGAATATAATGCTGTTCTATTTACTTTATTAGATGCACAATCACCTACACTTGATGCTACGGCTCTAGCTTGCATGTATTTTCCATCACAACCGCCAACTTGACCTCCATACTTAAATGCAGCTTTGTAATTTCCTTTTTTCAATTCGTACTCACCAATTTTTTTCCAAATATTTTTTCTAGCGTCATCTGTACATTCTTCAAACGCCATTGCTTCTTCATAGTATTGTTTTGCTTTAGCATATTCTCCTAATCCCCAGAAAGCATCTCCTAGTGCTTTTTTTGATGTATAAGAAGGTTCTTTGGAATCAATAAATACTGCCATTTCCATCATCATTGGATCTTCACATTCTAACTTACCTAATTTCTCAGATGCCTTCTTAGCAAAGTCTAAATTGGTTTTATCAGCCTCCCATTTAGGTTTGTAAATTTTAAGTAATTGTTCACAGTTAGCACAAGGTGCAATGTAAGATTCCATAGTCTGTTGTGCTGTTTTCCAATTTTGAACTTCTCCAGAATTTCCAGCGTCACCATAACTTTTAATTTTTTCATTAGAGATTAAATCCAATTTTTCATAGATGGTCATCATTTTTTCGCAGTCGATTAATTTTCCACTCATCATGAAATAAGTTGCTCTAAAATAATATACCGCATCGTAAGATTGGATATTTGCTTGAGGAATGGTTTCAAAGGCTTTTTCGAAATATTTGAACGCTTTGTTGTAACGTGCATTTTCGTCAATCATGTTGTCGTGCGCTCTTTGCATTTGAATTTCATAACAATCTCCAAAATTTTTCACCCACATATCGTAGATGATATTCAAAGAATCCATGTAATTTTTGAATTCTGGACTTTTTTTGTCAGTTACACCTTTTGCTAATTGTTTGTAGATGTAAACTCCATTGTCGTATAACAAAGGTTTGTATTGAGGACATATTTTTTGTGCTTTCCACCAATCTTTTGAGGCATCTTTAAAATTTTCTTGTTTCAAAAACTCTGTGTAAAGAGAAATTCCTTGACGACAACCTGACTCATCTCCATTGTAATTTGGTTCAGTTTGAGTGCTACACTCTTGTCCATAACCAAAAACTGTCCCTGCTAAAAGCGCTATTGCTGTAATAAACTTTTTCATTTTAATTTATTTATTTTTTAATCGTATAATCTTTTTCTAAACCATCTGTCAAATTTCATATTAGGCAATAATGAAAATCCTATATTGAAATTAAAGTAATTATCTGCTATTAATCCATTTTCTGTGGTGCCTATTTTTCCTAATTCGAATCCCAAACTCAAAGAACTGTATGAACCAGAACTGATAAGCGGAATGGATATACCAAAACTTATGCCATATTGTTTGAGATGCGTATTTGAAATGAAATAAGGAGTATTTCCATGATGAAACCCTAAACGATATGCGCTAATTTTAAAAACATTCACATCTTTCAAGTTGGTAGTAGAGAAAGCATCATATTCAATTCCGTAGGAAAAACGATGACTTTGTCTCATTTCTGAAGGAGTGATAGAAGTAGAATCAAAACTTTCTGAATAATCTTGCCAATTTTGAAGTTCATATTGAGCAGAAAATGTAAATTTATCCTTAAAAATTAAAGATGTACCAAACCCTACTCCTGTTGGAATATTAAAACTTCCTTTGTTATCAACAATAGAAAATAGAGTATCTTTTGGGTTTTCAAAAACCTGATCATCAGAAGATAAGTAAGAATACGCAAATATATCTTTATAACCTTTTACTTCCCTACCTAGATTAATTGTTGCTCCCAATTGGTAACTAAAATTATCGTTTATCTTTTCGAAATAATGTAACCCTACATCAAAAAGTAATCCTCTAACAATAGATTTATCAACTAGTTTTGTATTGTAGTAATTGGGGTCTTGAAAAACAACCGTTCTATCTTTTTCTAGTGTTCCAAATAGAAAAGATGCGTTTGCTCCCAAAGAAAATTTAACAGAATCCCCTTTATTAATTATTTGTCTTCCTAAACCAAAAAGTAATCTGTTTACACTTCCAAAACCACTGTAATTGTACGTTACAGAATCTCCATTAATTTCACCTTTGTTGGTGATATCATAACCGGTAGTTGAGTATGGCATTAAACCAAAAACAAGACCTGTATTTTTGGCTATTGGCATTAATAATGAAAAATTTCTAAGCGCAACTGTGGTTCCATTGAAAGACGATTCAGTTGTCTCGAGATTTGAAGTTTTACCCATAAATCCAGCATCGAAAATGGGTGAATATTTGGCTACATATCCATAACTTGCTGGATTGGCAAAATTGATATGTTTAAATCCTGCTAAACTTATAGATGCGCTTCCCATTCCGAGGTAAGATGTACTCATAGGTTTCACTATTTCTCCAAATCCATATCTGGTGTATGGAGATTGGTTGAGGCTTTGTGCGTTTACCATTGAATAGCCTAGGAAAAAGGCAAAAAATATAATAATTTTATTTCTGTGCATTATAGTTTAATATTTCATTTAATCCCCTTAGGGTTAACCAACGGTCTGCAAAGATGCTATTTTTTTGTGATAAATTCATATTTTCTAACCATGTAATATCTCCCCCTGTGAAAATTACTTTCAAATTTTCATACTTTGTCTCATATTGACTAATGGTTTGTAGTATTTCATTTTTCATACCATTGGCACAACCAGAAATAATAGATTCTTGGGTGTTTGTTCCTACAAAATCTTTTAATTCTATATTTTCTTCAAACGGAAGATTTGCTGTAAAAGTATGTAATGCTTTGAATCTCATATTTAATCCAGGAGCAATTGCACCACCAAGATACTCCTTATTTTGATTGATAAAATCAAATTTTAGGCAAGTGCCTGCATCAATGATTAAAGTGTTGTGATGCGGAAAGTAAAGGTATCCACCTACAGCATTTGCCAATCTATCATTTCCCAAGGTTTGAGGAGATTGATATTTATTTAGAATTGGAATTGGTGTTTTATAATCCAAAACTAAAGGTTTTGGGAATATTTCTTTAACAAAATTTGTGTCTTCTTGACTGGCAACAGATGAAATTATTACCTCAGAAAAAGTAAGTTTTTCTATGATTTTTGGAACTTCTTTTATGGAATGGATTACATCATTTTGGATGAGTTCTTTTTGATTAAAAAGCGCCCATTTAATTTGTGTATTTCCTATGTCGATAACGAGATTCATAAATTGTCTAAAAATTTATTTCTCATAAATCTTTCAAAATAAGGATGAAGTTCTAAACCTGAAGATGGAAATACAAAGGGTAAATCCAAAGCACATGGATCTATATTACTTTCAAGCATAAACTTCATTTTATCTGTTGTAAATAATAATTTTCCGATGAAAGGAATAGAATCATTATTGCTACAAGAAAGTTTATAAAACGTGCTAATTTCGCCAATAGTATCTCTATTTACATCGGTAAGTTCGATGCTGGGCATATAATATTGGGTTGCTACCTCATCTTTGCAATATTCATAGGAGTCTGTAAATTTTCTTACGAGTTGATAATTTTCATTATCATCTTCTCTAAAATGGTATAAATACAAATATCTTTTGGTGATGATACCAGTATCTGATTGGTATTTATGGTCTATGAAAGATCTTGTAACCACATTATTTCCTTTTCTATCCAACCATTGGTATCCATCTATGATTTGTCCCCAAATATCAGGAAGAGAAGAAAACGCATTAAAACTTCTCAATTGAAGTAATGCATTGATACTTGGTTCATAAAGAAACTTTTCTTGGTAAACAGTATCTTTTTTTTCCATAATAGAAAAATACAATTCATTAGGAAGGTGAATTATGGTAGAATCTACTGCTATTGCTAAAAAATCTTTTGGAAAATGAGTTGCATACCATTCTTGTGATTCAGTATTAACCTGATGTTGATAAAGAATTGATTTATCAAAATTATGAACTAAAATTGTAAAATTATTGTAGTCTTCTTCTAAAAAATTATGAAAATAAAATTTGTAGTCGGGTTCCATCTTTACTTTCCATGCTTTTGAATATTGCCCAAAAAAAGGGTTTGCAAAACAATTGAAAATAAAAAAAATACAAAATACAAAAAGACTGTTACATCTCTTAAACCAAATTGATTCTTTTGAATAACTCATCTTTGTATGAACCTCCGATAGGTACATTTTTTTTAATATCTTCCAAAATAATATTAGGTGATTCTATTTGTGCAATTTTATCAATTCTAATAATGTAAGATCTATGTACTCTCAAGAAAGCATCAGAAGGCATTTTGTCTTCAATGTCTTTCATGGTGCTATGAATAGTATATCTTGCTGAAGCTGCATTAATAACGACATAATCTTTAAGCGCTTCGATAAAATAAATGTCTTTTGTGTTGAGTTTAATCAATCTTGATTTGCTTTTTACGAAGATAAAATCTTTGTTGTCTTTGTTTTCGACAACGCTGTATAGCATATCTCTTTCTTTAAGAATTTCTAGTTCTTTACCGTGTTTGTAAAGTGCCATTTCAATAGAAGTATGCAAATCAATTTCTTTGAATGGTTTGATGATATAAGCATACGGTTCAGTTACTTTTGCTTTAGCTAGCGTACTCTCGTCAGCATAAGCAGTAAGGAAAATAATTGGAATTTGCAGTTTTTCTTTTATTTCAGCAGAAGCTTCAATCCCTGTGATATCTCCTTTAAGCATGATATCCATAAGAATGATGTCAGGTTTTAATTCAGTAGCCAATTCAATAGCTTTTTCTCCTGTGGCTGCTGCTCCAATAACATTATAACCTAATTTTTTAAGACTATATTGGATATCTTTTGAAACTATACTTTCGTCTTCAACAACAAGAACATTAACTTTACTCATAATTTAAATTTAGTTAGGTGTAGATTGGGTACAAAGTTAATTGACTTTTTCAAAAGTAATCAAATATTTCATTCCATTTTCATTTTTTACTGATAATGTTCCGTCTATTTGTTCAATTAATGTATGAACCAATTGTAAACCAAGGGAGTCTGATTCTTCTATTTTATAACCTTTTAGTAGCCCTACACCATTATCTTCTACAACAATATCTATAAGATTATTGTTCTGATGAATTTCAATTTTTAACTCTGGTTGCTCAATATTTTTATAAGCATACTTCATGGCGTTAGTGAGTAGTTCATTGATTATTAATCCCGCTGGAATTGCTTGATCTAAATTTAGATTTACGGCACCTAAATCTGTATTTAATTGCACAGCATTGGTAGATAAGTCGAAAGAGTGAAGAATATTGTTTACTAAATTATTAATATAATCCGAAAAATTGACTTCAGAGAAATCTTTAGACCTGTACAAACTTTCATGAATAAAAGACATAGATTTTACTCTATTCTGGCTTTCTCTTAGAATATTTAATGTGTTGACATCTTTGACATAAGATGATTGTAGATTTAAAATACTAGAAATCACTTGAAGATTGTTTTTTACTCTGTGATGAACTTCTTTGAGTAAAACTTCTTTTTCCTTTATCGATTTTGTGAGATTTTGTTCTGCTTCTTTTTGGCTGGTAATATCTCTAATGATATCTCTACTACCAATAAAACTTGAACCATCATAAATCGCTGAACTAGATAGATTTACAATTCTTATGTTTCCTTTTTGAGTTTTTATCTTAAACTCAACATTTACTATACTTCCTTTTTTTCTGAACTCTTTACTTCTTTTTAAAACATAACTTTTATCTTCTTCATGAACAAAGTCTAGTAAATTATAACTTGTTAAATCTTCTATTTCAAGAAGTTTATAAGCTGCATTATTAAGTTCTTTGATATAATTATCTTTATCAACAACAATTACTGCATCACTCAAATTGACAAATAAATCTCTGTATTTTTTTTCGCTTTCTATAAGTTCTTCTTCCGCTTTTTTGAGATCTGTGATATCTCTAGAAATACCCATAAAGCCAATTTTATCTCCTTTATTGTTTTTTAATGCGGCACAAGATAAAAACGATGTAAATACACTACCATCTTTCCTTTTATTGAGAATTTCTCCAATAAAGTAGCCTTCGTTTTTTAATTGGTTTTCTACTTCTTTAAATTCTTTTTCTTCAGCATAAATATCTTTACTTTTCTTACCAAGTAATTCGTCCATTTCATAACCAAAAGTATAGCAGGCTGAAGGACTTACTTCCGAAATATTATTATCTAAGTCCGTAGAAATAATATTATCTATGGAACTATTAAAAACACTTTTACTGATTTCTTGTGATGCTTCTAATTTTCTTCTTGTTTCCTTATGTTTTTCAATTTCTTTTTCCAACAAAACATTCGCTTCACTAGCTAAATTAGCTCTTAACTGTTCTTTTGCTAAATTTTCTTGAACTTGATAATCAGAAATTATAGAAACAATAACATTTTTATCAAAATATTTTTCAGAAAAGGATTCTAAAGTAAATTTATGCCAAACATCACCTTTGGAGAATCCAGAAACAATAATAACACTTCCTTTTTGAGGATTATTTATTTGTTTTAAAATTTTATCATGATCTTCATCATGAAATAACTCCAAAAATTTTGTTCCATATATATTCTTATTCGCTAAATTAATATGTTCCAAAAAAGTATTATTACAACTATAAATAACACCATCAATATGAGTTATTACACCATTAGGAAGACTATTATAAATTGCTTTGTATGTTTCTTTAGTTTGCTCTAATTCTATTTTATTTTTTTCTTCTTTTGTATTGTCAATAATATCAACTATGAAGTAATTTTTACCATTAATTAAAAAGGAGTTTATTTTAATTTTGGCGTAGAATTCTTTATCTTTAAATGTCTGTATTTTGGATTCAAAAGATATATTTTTGTTATTTAATGCATCTTTAGATATATTTAAAATATCTGCTTCGCTATACTTTTCTTCTCCGCATTTACATATTTTAAGATAACTCTTATTTAAAACTTCAGAAACACTTTCGAAATCATATAAATTCAAAGCACTTTGATTTGCTTTTACAATATGCATCAAAGGAAAATCAACAAGAAAATGTGCTGTTTCCTTAGTACCAAAAAATGTATCAAAATATGTTTCAATAAAATTTTCCAATTACTTTATTTTGATGCCATTAATTTTAAATTCTTCACCTCTTTTGTATTCTATTTGCATATCTAAAACTCCTTCATCTGTAAATTTTTTCCATTCACCCTCTTTCATTCCATTATCGTATTTTCCTTCCCATTTCAATCTGCCGTTGGGATAAAAATATTTATGCTTTCCAATTGGCAATCCATTAAAATATTCTCCTTCAAAGGCTAAAGTACCATCATTGTACTTATAAGTCCATACTCCATGTCTTACATCATCTCTAAATTCTCCTTCTTCAGTATGGTCGTTTACATTATAAAACCATTTTCCATCTTGAATTCCATCAACAAACTCTCCACGAGTCAAAACGTTTCCTAAGGTATCATATTCTATTACCTCTCCATCTTCTTTTCCTTTTCTGAAATATTCTTCTCTTTGCAATTGCTTATTATCATACCACCATTTCCATGCTCCATTTGGAACACCTCGAATATAAGAACCTTTTTGTTCTATCACACCATTTTTGTAATAAAAAATCCATTCTTGATCCCTCAATCCATTAATATAATTACCCTTAGCTTTGATTTCTTGTGTATCATAATAGAATGTCCAAAGACCAGTTTTTGAACCAGTAGAATCTAAAAGACCTTCGGCAATCTTCATATCGTTTTTATAAACAAAAGAGTTCATTAACATTCCTGTGCTATCATATTCTCTAAAGATGCCTTGTTTTTTTCCATCTTTATAACCTCCCACAAGCATACTTCCATCAGGTCTAATTTTTCTTTCTAATTCAAAAAAAACAACATCTTCGCTGTCTTCATTTAAAATTCCAAATTCGAATTTTTCAAGTGTTTTCAAACCTCCTTTTGTATCATATTCTTTTACAATACCATTGAGTTCACCGTGACTGTATTTTCCTTCCCATTTGATAGTTTTATCATCATAAAATTCTTTCCAAATACCATCTTTTTCTCCATTTTTATCAAACCTATTTATCTTTTCTTCATTTCTAAGGAAACCTTTGGTGTATTCTTTAATAGTGATAACTGTTCCTGTGGTATCATATTCATAACTATATCCTTCCAAATAATCATCAACATAGTTTTCTTTGATATGCAATTTTCCATTTGGATGATAATAAAAGGCATCGCCAGATTTAAGATTATTTCTGAAATTAATACTTTCTCTAACTACACCATTAGAATCTAAAATTTCCGAAACACCATGTTTTAAACCTTCTTTATAATTGATAATATTGATTAATGTTCCATTACTATTATAAAATTTCCAGGTACTATCAAGTTGAAAATTTTTCCTGTTTCCTTCTGTTTTAAGAATTCCTGTTTCGAAGTAAGTTTTCCAATAATCGTTAGGTTTTCCATCTTTAAGGTTTCCTTCACTGCTTTTGATACCATTTTCATAATAGAAAATATTAAACCCATTTGGATCAATTTCCTTTTCTTGAGAAAAACTAAAAAAAGAGAAATGAACAATTATTAATAATAAAAAGAATTTTTTTTGATTTAAATAAAAGAATCTCTTACTATTAATAGGTTGTTGATATGGTTGATATATTTTAATCAATTTATGGTATTTAATAATTAATTAATAGTTAGTAACATTTAATTAACAATCGTGAATCATTTAAATCATTGATTGTAAAATTAATGTTTAAATAGTTAACAATATTACAAAATTGACAATTTTTCAATTTGTTTAATATCTTTTTTTCAATTTTCAATTTAAAAATGTCAATAAAGTATTCAAAAGTATGTGTCAAACTTCATGCTAACTTTCTTGTTTTATTCATTTACAATTTTGATTAGAATTTTATTTAGATAAACCTATACTTTTTTATCATTTTAATTCAACAATTATTAACATAGTTATCACTATTCAATGTTAATATTATTTCTTTGTAAAAAATTTTAAAATATATACATATGAATATAGCAATTGGATCAGATCACGCAGGTTTTGAATTAAAATCAAAGATAATTGAACTATTAAAAGAAATGGGTAATTTGGTTGAAGATTTTGGTTGTTTTTCATCCGAAAGTGTAGATTATCCAGATTTTGCGCATGCAGTGTGTACTTCTATTACCTCAAAACAAAATGAAATGGGTGTTTTGATTTGTGGAAGTGGTAACGGTATCAGTATGGCGGCTAACAAACATCAAGGAATAAGAGCTGCATTGTCTTGGACAACTGAGATTGCTGAACTTGCAAGACTTCATAATGATGCAAATATAGTATCTTTACCTGCAAGATTTGTTGATGAGATTACTGCAAAAGAAATAGTAAAAACGTTTTTTAATACTGTATTCGAAGGAGGAAGACATCAAAGAAGAGTTGATAAAATTGCTTGTAAATAGTTTATGGTTTGAGGTTCGGAGTTTGTGGTTATTTTGTTATACAGAATGGAATAGTAAGCGATATAGCAAGAATGCACCGAAATTTCGGATGGAGATATTTAATATGTAGAAAGTTAAAAGTTGAATGTTTAGAAGAGATAAAATTATAGTTTTTATAAGTGTAGGATTTTTGTTTTTGGGTTCATGTGCTTTATTGAATCAAAAAAACAAGATTGAATTAGAAACTTTTTCGGATCAATCTGCTATAAAATTTGCAGAAACAATTACTGTAGAAGATTTAACTGAACATCTAACGGAGATTGCTTCAGACGCTTATGAAGGAAGAGAAACTGCTATGCCTGGACAAAAGAAAGCGGCTCAATATATAGAAAATCATTTCAAAAATATTGGACTTCAACCAGGAATGGAAAAAGATGGCTATCAACAAAGTTTTCCTGTGGATTTAAAAGACCCTAAGAAAGTTGAATTGTATATCAATGGAAAAAGATTTAATTTTTTAGAAGATTTTTTCTATTTAGGAAATGTGAATGATACTATTTTTCAGGATAAAGAAATTGTTTTTATAGGTTATGGAGTAGATCAAGAAGGATTTTCGGACTATAAAAACATAGATGTAAAAGGAAAAATTGTTTTGGTAAAAGAAGGGCTTCCTGAAAATTCTAAAATAGACTTATCATGGTCTAATTGGAGAAATAAATTAGAAGCGGCAACTCAACATGGTGCAGTTGCAATGTTTACGTTGCAAGATAATTTTGATGAACGAGTTGACCAAATCAGAATGTTTATTGAAAATCCAAGAATGCAATTGCATAATAAAGGAAATCAGCAATATAAGAAGACATTACCTAATATTTACATTTCTAATGAGTCTTTTAGAAAAGTTTCCAAATTAGATGATAAAAAAGGAAAAGTGTTGAATGAAAAAGCAACTATTAATATTCAGATTTCTCAAATGTTATATTCAGAAAATGTTTTAGGTTTTCTAGAAGGTACAGATTTGAAAGACGAAATTATTGTTATTTCTGGTCATTATGATCATATTGGATATGACAATGGTGAAATATGCAATGGAGCAGATGATGATGGAAGTGGAACCGTTGCTTTATTAGAAATTGCGGAAGCTTTTATGAAAGCCAAAAAAGAAGGAAAAGGACCTAGAAGAAGTATTTTATTTTTATCAGTATCAGGAGAGGAAAAAGGATTATTAGGATCAGATTATTACACTCAAAATCCTGTTTATCCACTAGAAAATACAGTTGCCAATTTGAATATAGATATGATTGGTAGAAAAGATAGTTTGCATGATAATGATAATTATGTATATTTGATTGGTGCGGATAGAATTAGTAAAGATTTGCATGAAATATCAGAAAAAGTAAATGAAAAATTGATACAAATGGAATTGGATTATACCTATAATAAAGAGAGTGACCCCAATCATTTTTATTATAGATCAGACCATTATAACTTTGCGAAAAATGGAATTCCAGTAATTTTTTACTTTAGTGGTGTTCATGAAGATTATCACAAACCCACAGATGATGTTGAGAAAATTTTGTTTCCAAAATTAGCAAAAACTACAAAATTGATATTTTACACCGCATGGGAGATTGCTAATAGAAAAGAAAGATTAAGAAAAAATGCATAATACAAAAGAAGAATATGTTGTCTTGGTGGATGAACAAGACAATGAGATAGGATTGATGGAAAAAATGGAAGCCCATGAAAAAGGATTATTACATCGTGCTTTTTCTGTTTTTTTGTTCAATTCCAAAAAAGAGTTTTTATTACAACGCAGAGCATTGAGTAAATATCATTCTGGAGGTTTGTGGACAAATACATGTTGTAGCCACCCTAGAAATGGAGAAACCACTTTAAACGCTGCCAAAAGAAGATTACAAGAGGAAATGGGTTTTGTATGTGAAATCGAAGAACAGTTTAGTTTTATTTATAAAAAAGAATTGGACAATAATCTTACAGAACATGAACTCGATCATGTGTTTTTTGGACAATATGAAGGAAAAATAGACTTTAATCAGGACGAAGTAATGGATTACAAATACGTAAAACTAGATGATTTACTTTTGGATATGCAAAACAATCCTGACGATTATACTGTTTGGTTTAAAATTTGTTTTGATGAGGTGTTAAAGAGGATTTAGTTTGTGGGTATATTGGATAAACTTATAATATAAAAAAAAGCTGATTTAATTAATTTTAAATCAGCTTTTATATTTAGAACTAATGATTAATATTAGTAATTATTTATTTCAATAGTGTATCCATCATCAAAATTACTTTGAGAAATAGTTTGGTTGTTGAAAGACCAATTAGTTGGAGCGTCAGTATAATCACCTTCTGCTACACCTTCAACACCTAAATATTCAGAAATCGAAGCAGTAATGTCTTCTTTATCGATATCTAACAAAGATAAAGCGCTTTCTGTATCGTAGAAATAATCTAATGTAATACTACTTACTACATCATCTTCAGTATATGTAACATAACCAGATACCCTCAAACCATCATATTTTTTATCGAAGTTTTCACCACCAATTATATTCACCATTTCTGATTTAGTAGTTTTTCCAAGAACAATGTTTCCATTTTTGATATTAGTAATAAACAAATCTGTTAGATCTTTTTTCAAGCCATAGAAATCACCTACTCCATCTACTCCATCTGCTTCGGATGTATAATCTATATCATCGGTATTTTCAGATTCTGTATTACTTTCAGTTGTATTTTCTACTTTTTTCTCATCTTTTTTGTCCTCTTCTTTTTTCTCATCTCCACCACAAGAATTTAGAGTAGTAGTTGTAGTAGCTAAAAGCATTGCAATTGTAAAGATTTTAAATTTTTTCATTTTTAATGTTTTTTATTATTAGTGATGTAAAAGTATAAAAAATATTTTATTTAGTAATTGTAATACTATATCCGTCTTCAAAATTGGTTTGTGTAATGGTTTGGTTTTTAATTTTCCAAGTGGTTAATGTATTATCTTCATTGGCGTTTCCAGTTATACTTAATGTGTTGGTAATTTCATTAGTAATTTCAATACAATCTTCTTCTAGAAATGTAATGGCACCATCACAAACATATAAGTAATCAAGAGTTATGGAACTTAATATTCCTCCATCATAAAGAAAAATAACTGATAGACTAAGTCCCTCATAGTCTATACTATAATTTTCTGCTTCAAATATTTTTGTGATATCATCTTTAGAAGTTACGCCTATTTCTATTGTTCCATTTACTATAAGGTCCAAAAATACTTCATTCAAATCTTTTTTAAGATTATAGAAATCTCCAACGCAACTTTCGCCATAATCATCTAAATCGCTTTCTTCTTGGAGCACGTAAGGATCAATATTTAAATCAAATCCACTATCAAATGACGATAAAGAAATACTCGTATTATTAATGACCCAAACTGTATTTGTCTCTGTTTTTTCTTTGGGATCACCCAACAAGTTTTTCAATTCTTGTTGCAGTATCTCCAAATCTTTGATTACCTGATTTCCATCACCTTCACCCTCTTCTTCAGAATAAGTACTATAAATAATACTTGATACTTTATCATCGGTAAGGTTAAACTGTCTATCTAACCTATATCCTTCAAAAAAAAGTGTACTATCCATTTGATATGGATTTATGTTTAAACCAAAAATAGTTTTTATCTCCTCAGAAGTAGTTTTTTCTAAGGTTATTTTCTCAATTTTTAAAGATTTTACTAGATAAGTTGCATGATCTGCACCCGAATTAAGTTTGATTACTTCTTCAACTTTGTTTGATTCGTTTTTAGCGTTTTGATTTTCACAAGCTACTAATATTGAATAAATAATAATGATATGAAATAAATATTTTAGATTTTTCATAATGTTTTATTTTATAAAATATTCACGAAGGTATTGTTTTTATTAAAACAAAAAGCCCCGCATAGAAAATTATGCAGGGCTTTGAGTATAAAGTTTTTCTTTAAGATTAAAGATTACTCGATAGTTAAATCATAACCACTTCCAGTGTAAGTAGTAATTGAAACAGAAAATCCTTTGTTATCCCATTTTTTTGTACTTCCTTCAGTAGTAAAGTTAGCCCCTAAAGTAGTTTCTAAATAAGTAACAACATCGTTTAAATCCGTACACTCATCAGAATCTTGGAAAGTACTGAATTTAATTTCAGAAACTTTTTTATCTGTAATAGAGATGTTTCTGTTTAAATAATGAGTTTCGTATTGAATTTTATCACTCATATAGTAATCATCAGCTTCCATATTCATTAAAGTTGCGATTTCAGCAGGAGTAGTAGTTTTCAATTTTATAGTTCCATCAACAACAGCAGGAATTAATTTTTGAACTTGCTCTAAACTTGCACCAGAAACTTTATTTTCTTCTTTTTCAATAGCGGCTTTATCAACTTTAGCAGAAACAAAACCAATAGTATAACCATCATCGTAGATGCTGTATGTTACTTTGTAGTTTTCTTTATCCCAAGTCATGTATTTTTCTGATCCACCTGGAGTTCCGAATTTTTCAGTAAAATATTTTGTTAACTCATCATTATCTGCTTTTGCTAAGTCTTCTTTTCCTTTATCATAAAAAGAACTGTAAGAAACTTGGTACAAAACATCTTTGAAGATAGTAAAATTTTTGTTTAATTTAAATCCTGTAAAAGTAGAAGTTGTGTAGATGTTATCTCCTGTTGCTTTATCTTTAATATCGAAATAAGTTTCAATATCAGAAACAGTAGCATTGTCCATAGCAACAGCACCAGACTCAAGTCCTTCTACTAATTGCATTACATTTCCGTTTCCAGTAGATAAATCAACACTTGATTTTTCTTCTTTTTTCTCTTCACCTTCTTTAGTTTTAGTTTTATCTCCACATGAAGTGAAAGTCATTGCAGATGCTCCAATAAGAGCCGCAACAGTAAATACTTTAAAATTTTTCATTTTTATTATTATAATTTAGTTGTTTGAGCGCGAAATTATTACAATTTTTTTTATTATTGTAAAAATAGTTTATATTTTTTTTAAAACAGTATTTTATACTGAGCAATAGGTAAAAATCCTAGTTGATATTTCGTTTCAATATCTTGAATAGATTCATTATAGACTTGCTGAAATATGTTTTTTCTGTTGGTTACATTTTGTAGGTTAACACTCCATTCTTGTGTTGTTTTTTTACCATTTCTTTTGAACCCTATTTTAATATCCAGACGTATGTAATCATCAAATTGATTGACAAAAGCATTTTCAAAATCATAAACAGTTTTTCCTTGGTTTCTACTTTCTTCAATATTTATAGGTACATATCTTTGTCCGCCATTGAGCGTAAACTTACCATCTAGCACCAAAAGGTTAATTGCTTTGGAAGTTGTTGTATTTTTTGAAAGTTTGAATTCTTTTCCAATGAGTACATTACTTGTGTAATTTCCATTAAAAGCAGTGTTGCGCTCTATACCATCACTTCCCTTGTAAGTAGATTGATACAAAGAACCAGTGACTAAATAATAAAACCCTTTATCTAAAAACCTTTCTAAGGTAAGTTCTACACCATAGTTGGTTCCTGTTCCATTGTTAACTAGAGTATCCGGAAATGTCAAATCGAAGTTAGCACCATAATTCAAAACACTGTAATAGGATGAAATATTCTGAACGGGTGCATTGTCAATCATTTGATAATAGGCTTCTAGTTTGATTCTAGATTTTTTATTGATTAGATAATCTACAGCAATTACAAAATGATTGCTTCTTATCATTTCCAATGAACGATTGGGAATATAGGTTTCTCCATTACTATCCAAAACCGTATTTCCTTGGTTATCTGTAAGTTGTCTAAAAAACAATCTGTTAGGAGGCAGTTGATTATGCATACCATAAGCTGTTGCAAAAGAAAGTTTTTCGTTGAATTGATATTTCAAACCTGCTCTAGGTTCAATAGCATAAGTTTTATTTAGTAAAAAATATTGGCTGTGTATTCCAGAATTTAATGTAAGTTTTTCATTTATTCTAAATTGCCATTGAACAAAGGGTTGAATAAAATAAGTAGCACCATTGTTGTTGGTGATGTTATACCAATAATCTGGTGTTATGATTTGTTGATTGTTAAAAGGAATGATAATAGTGTCTTGTCTAATATGAACACTGTCCTTGAGGTTATAGTATCTTCTTTGATTGTAAACACCTGTTTTTATCAAATGCCTTGTAGATATCTTATGGTTGAATATTACATTAAAAGATTGTTTTCCTTCTAAAGATGTATTTCTGTAAAGAGGGTAATAATTGTTGTTGTAAATGTTCAAAGTATCATTACTTATTTCATTGAATGTGCCATCAATTGAAATGCTTGTTTTGAGATAAGATTTTTCGTTAAACCTATAGGTATTTGTCAATCCAGCAACACCGATATTAGAATTAAAAATTAAATCTTCACCTTGTTCACCAAAAAGATTAGGGTCGTCAGTAAATTCACTATCAAGAAACTTCACAGCAGATAATCCGCCAATGGCCCAAAAAGATGTTTTACCTTTTTTATTAGGAAAATCTAACTTTATAGATAAATCTTGATAATCTGGAACAGAAGTTCCTGTTCCAAAATTTATGCCCGCAAGTTTGAAAAGACCCAATGTAGAATAACGATAACTGATCAAATAGGATGAGAATTTTTCTTTACTAATTGGACCTTCAGCCATAAATTCCAATCCATTGAACCCCATTTGAATCAAAAATTCATGATTTTGGTTGTTTCCAGCTCTCATTTTCAAATCAAATACTCCAGCAAGCGCATTTCCATATTCTGCAGGAAAAGCTCCTGTCATAAAGTCGCTATTATCTAAAACGTTATTATTCAAAATACTTACTGGTCCTCCAGTAGTTCCGTTTAAAGCAAAATGGTTGGGGTTAGGAATGTCTATATCTTCAAAACGATACAACACACCCGTTGGACTATTTCCTCTAATGATGATATCATTTCTACTATCATCTGCTCCTTGAACACCAGCAAAGTTTTGTGCCATTCTTGCTACATCATTTAGTGAACCAGCATATCTCATGGATTCTTCAATAGAAAAAGTTCGAGCACTTACAGAGGTCATTTTGTTTTGTGTTTCGCTTTTATCTTTTTCGCCTTTTATTACAACTTCTTTTAATTCAAATGCTTCACGAAGAACAATGTTAAGAATCATTTCTTTACCAGAACTTAACTCTAAATTTTCCATGTTTTGTGTTTCATATCCTATGTATGATATTTGAAGATCAACTCTGCCTACTGGTACATCTTTTATAATAAAATTTCCAAAAACATCTACTGTAGTTCCTTTGATGGGGTCTAAAGAAGTAACAACAATGTTTGTTCCTATTAGCGGGTTTTTGGTGTCTTTATCTACAACTGTTCCCCTAATGTTTTGAGTAATTTGCGCATTAGCAAAAATACTGAGAAATAACAAATGAAATAAAAGGATTTTTTTCACGGAGGATATTTTTTTACATAAAGTTTGTTTTCAAAATTAGTCACAATAATTATTGTAATAACTAACTACATCGAAAATTGTTTTTACCTCTTCAGATTTTATTTTAGTTACAATTGCCTCACAATTATTCAAATATTCGGCAACTTTCTTTTTCTTCAAACCAAAAACACCTTGAGTAGCTCTTATGATAACATTACTGTTTTTAAGTTTTAAAAAGTCTATGCTTTCAAAAACACCCGATTCTTGATCTATATATAATTTTATGTAATGTGATAAATCTCCAGTCGAAATGCATTTTAGCAATTGAAAATCTCCTTTATTATTCATAACTATGTATTTTTCATTAAATACAGAACCGTTCTTTTCAAGCCAAAATGTTTCAAATATTTCGTCTCCTCTTTCTATAATAGAAATAGTTTTGAGTTTGTGTTTTGATTTTTTTCCTTTTTCAAGTTGAATACGTATTTTTGAATTAGGCCTATCCATTTTTTCAATTTTGACATCCTTAATCCAACCATAAAGTGTGTCTCCTTTTTTTGTGATTATAAAACCAGCATCTTGTTTGTTTTGAGAAAATATAGAAAAAGAAATTAATGCTAGTGCTACAAGAATCAATATATATTTTATAATTTTCATTTTATAGATCTAATTATAAAGGTAATTGTTTCCAAAAATAGTGGTTTTAACTTTTAAATGACTGCTATTTAATTCAATAAAAACTATATTTTCTTTTTCTTTTACTATATTAGCTAAAAGAAAAAGAATTATGCAAACAAAATATGCAGTAATTGGTGGTGGAAGTTGGGCTACAGCATTAGTAAAAATGCTAAGCAACAATTGTGATGAAGTTTTTTGGTGGATGAGAGATCCAGAGCAGGTCGAACACATTCTTTTACACGGACATAATCCAAAATATTTAACATCTGTAGAATTTAACAATAAAGTGGTTTTGCCATCTTTTGAATTAGATTTTGTAATTCAAAATGCAGACGTTCTAATTGTAGCAACACCCTCTGCTTTTATTTTTGATACTTTTCAAAATGTAGATTTAACTAACAAAAAAATCATTTCTGCTGTAAAAGGAATCGTTCCTCAAACCAATGAAATTCCAGCTGACTATTTTCAAAAGAAACATCAAATTGCACTTCATGATTTTGCCATCATTTGTGGCCCTTGTCATGCTGAAGAAGTCGCTATGGAAAGACTTTCATATCTCACCATTGCTGGAAAAGACAACAACTTTACTGATGAAATTGTAAGTTTTTTATCTTGTAGATATATTAAGTGTACCACAACATCTGATGTAGTAGGAACTGAAATTTCTGCTGTACTTAAAAATGTTTATGCACTAGCAGCAGGTATTTGTCATGGATTGGGTTATGGAGATAATTTTATAGCTGTATTGATTAGCAATGCTATCCAGGAAATTGAAAAATTTATTGATAGAGTTTATCCATTAGAAAGAGATGTAAAACAATCTGCCTATTTGGGAGACTTATTAGTAACTGCTTATTCCCTTCATAGTAGAAATAGAAGATTTGGAAATATGATAGGAAAAGGATATTCTGTAAAAGCCATACAACAAGAAATGAATATGATAGCTGAGGGATATTATGCGACTTCTTGTATTCAAATTTTAAATCAAAAGTATAATGTTAATCTTCCAATTGCTGAAACTGTTTTCCAAATTTTATATCAAAATGAAAACCCACGAAAAGCGATTGAAAAACTGTGTTTAAAGTTGAGTTAACTCATTTCATTTGTTGCTTGAGGTTTGGAGTTTCAGGTTTCAAACTATTGAAAGTTTTGACTCGAAAGACTTCTCTGCTTCGGTCGAAGTGACAAGTCTTTTTTATGTCATATCGACCTTGTGGAGACATCTAAAATGAACTATAATTTTATAAAAAACATTTAAAACATCATAAAGCGTTAATTATTAGAACGATATAAAAAACTTCTTTAAATGTATTTATTTTAAGTTTTTGCAAAAAATCAAACAAAGTACATTCTTAAACCCATAAAACGCTCTTAAATCGCTTTATTTTTAGTTTTTGATGTTTTTGAGGAAGTAAATTTGACTTGAATAGGTCTTTCCGGTCTTTTTTGCTTTCAAATTGGAAATAAACCCTCTCCAAATTCCAGAAATTATATTTCCACCTTTATATTTTTCACTTACCATACTAATGTAGTAGCTGTCAAATTTCATAGGAAGAATTTCGACCAATTCCATATCGTGTTTTTCAAAAAGATTTTTAATATCATTTGGAGTAAAATGATAAAGGTGAATGGGTAAATCCAAAGCCGCCCAATGTTCTTTATAATGATCAGCATCATGTGAGGAACAATTGGGAACCGCAACAACTAAATGAGCATTTGGTTTTAGTATTCTTTTGTAATTTTCTATGTCTTTATTTAGATTGTAAACATGTTCCAAAACATGCCACATAGTAATTACATCTTTAGAATTAGATGCTATATTATCTAAATAATTCAAATCAAAAGTTTCGATTTTATTTTTTTCCAAAGCAATTTTTCTAGCATCTTCGTCTGGCTCAAGTCCAATAGCATTCCATTTTTGTGATTTACAATATCCCAAAAAATCCCCAGTTCCACATCCAATATCTAAAAGGTTTTTTTCCTTTGTAAGAGAATCAATCAAACTTTCTTTTTGCTTAATTGCTCTATTTCTTACTATATGATAAACTTTGTTAATCAACCCTTTTTTGGTAGAAGAATGTGAAATATAGTTTTCAGACTTGTAATAGTTTCCAATTGTATTTTCTGTGGGTATAGGATTCGTAAATCTAAATCCACAATTATCACAAGACACGATTTTGAAATCATCATTTGAAACGTTGTGGTCTATTCCTTTTCTCCAAAACGTATGGTTTTCAGAGCTACAAATCGGACAGTTTTTTATGTTTGTTAGTTCGTGTTTCACGTGAAACATTTTTTAGTTTATAATTCAATATTCTTATGTTCCACGTGGAACATAATAGGTTTTTTATCTTCCTAAATGTATTAAAAGCACAGAAACATCTGATGGCTTTATGCCGCTTATTCTTGAGGCTTGGCCAATTGTAGATGGTTTAATTGCTTTCAATTTTTCTTTACTTTCGTTTGAGAATGTAGAAAATTTATCGTAGTCTATATTGTCAGGAATTTTCACATATTCTAATCTTTCGATCTTTTCGGCCACTTCTTTTTCCCTCTCAATATAACCTTCGTACTTGATTAATATTTCTGCTTGTTCTTCAATGTCTAATGTTTCAAAACGCTTAGTTTGTATATAGTCATTTAGTTTTTTTGACCCCTCTTTTAAGTGATTCAAATGAACATTTGGTCTAGTAAGAATAGTGTCCATTTTTACTTTTTGTTTGATAGGTGAACTTTCTAAAGAAGTTAATACAGGGTTCATATCATCTGGATCTGCTGATGTGCTTTTGATAAACTTTACAAGTTCTTCAGTCTCCTTTATTTTAGATTCTACTTCCTTCAATCTTTCGTCAGTAGCCAAACCAATCTTATGAGACAATTGAGTTAGTCTAATATCTGCATTATCGTTTCTTAACAATATTCTGTATTCTGCTCTTGAGGTAAACATTCTATAAGGTTCTTCTGTCCCTTTAGTGATTAAGTCATCTATCAAAACACCTATATATGCTTGACTACGATTTAAAATAAAAGGATCTTTTCCTTGTACTTTTAAGTGAGCATTGATACCTGCCATTAGTCCCTGGCTAGCAGCTTCTTCATATCCTGTGGTTCCGTTTATCTGTCCACTAAAGTATAAGTTTTCAACCAACTTAGTTTCTAAGGTATGCTTTAATTGTGTTGGCGGAAAGTAATCATATTCTATGGCATATCCAGGTCTAAACATTTTAGCATTTTCAAAACCAGGAATTAGTCTTAGCGCTTCTTGTTGAACATCTTCAGGTAAAGAAGTGCTAAATCCATTAACATAATATTCTATAGTATCCCAGCCTTCTGGTTCAGCAAAAATTTGATGCCTTTCTCTATGCGCAAATCTATTAATCTTATCTTCTATTGAAGGACAATATCTCGGTCCAGTACTTTGAATCGCTCCGTTGAACATTGGGCTTCTATCAAATCCAGTTTTAAGCATTTCATGTACATCGGTGTTTGTATATGTAATGTAACATGGCTTTTGTTTTATTAGTGATTTTGTTTCTTTTGAAAAAGAAAATTTACCAGGATTTTCATCACCATTTTGAATTTCCATTTTGGAGAAATCTATAGTTCTTCCATCTACCCTTGGTGGAGTTCCTGTTTTCATTCTCCCCGATACAAAACCTAAATCTTCTAAATCTTTGGTAATTCCATAAGACGCCTTTTCACCCATTCTACCTCCTCCAAATTGTTTTTCACCAAGATGAATTAATCCATTAAGAAAAGTGCCGCTATTGATGATTACAGACTTCCCTTTTATTTCAATTCCCATTGCAGTTTTTACTCCTGTTACTTTTCCATTTTCAGTAGTAATTCCTACAACCATATCTTGCCAAAAATCCAGATTAGGTAAACCTTCTAAAGTCAGTCTCCAAGTTCTTGAAAACAACATCCTATCGCATTGAGCTCGTGGGCTCCACATGGCGGGACCTTTACTTAAGTTGAGCAGTTTAAATTGTATAGCACTTTTATCTGTAACAATTCCAGTAAAACCACCAAGAGCATCAATTTCTCTTACAATTTGACCTTTTGCTATTCCTCCAATAGCAGGATTGCAACTCATTTGTCCCATGGTTTCCATATTCATGGTTACCATTAGTGTTTTTGAGCCAAGATTTGCAGCAGCAGCAGCAGCTTCGTTTCCTGCATGTCCTGCACCTACAACTATTACATCATATTCTTTTAGCATATTTTCGTTTGTTTCACGTGAAACAGGTTTAAAGCGCTGTTAAACAGTGTTTTAAGATTTAAAACAATCTTGTTTTTAAGTAAAAGTTTTCTTTTTCCCTCATTGTTTCAGCATCTTTTTTTGTTTTGTCTTTATATCCACATAAATGCAACACACCGTGAATCATCACTCTATGAAGCTCATCTTCGAAAGTTAGGTTCATTTCGTTTGCATTTTCCCTCACTCTATCAATCGAAATAAATAAATCTCCAGAGACTTCTTTTCCTTCACAGTAATCAAAAGTAATGATATCTGTATAGTAATCATGATTGAGCGAAGACTTGTTGAGTTCTAGTAAATATTCATCAGAGCAATATATAAAGTTTATATCATTAGGATTTTTGCCTTCTTTCATTATGGAACTGTTTATCCAATTTCGCAAAGCCAGTTTATTTTTTGGCAAAAAAGAAACACCTTCCTTGTGATGAAAAATCATATTACTTAAGATTTCAATTATTGCGCACAAAATTACATCAATTTTTTATTATAAAAGTCCTTAATGTTTTTGTTATGAATACTTTTGTGTTTTTATTACTTGAAACTATGGCTGAAAATAAATTAACTGAAGCGTTGAAAAAAAGAATTTTGCTACTCGATGGTGCAATGGGTACAATGATTCAAAGGTATAAACTTGAGGAAGATGACTTCAGAAAAGGCTGGTTTGAAAACCATGATAAACCTTTGAAAGGAAACAACGATTTATTGGTTTTAACCAGACCAGAAATTATCAAAGAAATTCACGCAGCATATTTTGAAGCAGGAGCAGATATTGTAGAAACCAATACTTTCTCTGGTACTACCATCGCCCAAGCGGATTACGGGTTAGAAGATTATGTTTATGACATTAATTTTCAAGGAGCCAAAATTGCAAAAGAAGTCGCGGACGAATTTACAGCCAAAAACCCAGATAAACCGAGGTTTGTTGCCGGGTCAATAGGTCCAACCAACAGAACCGCTTCCATAAGTCCAGATGTGAACGACCCTGGTTTTAGAAATACAAACTATGACTTATTGGTAGAAGCATATGAATTACAGACTAAAGCCTTGATCGAAGGCGGATGTGATATTTTGTTGGTAGAAACAGTTTTTGATACGCTCAATGCAAAAGCAGCATTATTTGCCATACAAAATGTATATGAAAAGATGAATGTTTCTTTGCCAATTATGGTTTCTGGAACGATAACGGATGCAAGTGGAAGAACGCTTACGGGTCAAACTACAGAGGCTTTCTTGATTTCAATTCAACACGCACCATTATTAAGTGTAGGTCTAAATTGTGCTTTGGGTGCTCAAGACATGAAACCTTACTTAAAAATCATGGCAGATGAAAGTGAGTTTTTAGTATCTGCTCATCCTAATGCAGGTTTACCCAACGAATTTGGAGCATATGACGAATCTCCAGAAATGATGGCAGGATATGTTGAAGCGTTTTTGAAAGAAGGATATTTAAATATTGTTGGTGGTTGTTGTGGTACCACTCCAGAGCACATAAAAGCGATTGCAGAAGTTGCGAAAAAATATGAGCCAAGAGCAATTTCAAATTTAAACTAAAACTAAAACTTAGAATTTATTTAATTTTCAATTCTTTTATTCCATTTGGAGTAAGCATCTGAATTTATAAAATCTGGATAGGATTCAAATTCTTTGTACCAATTTTTCTTAAAAAAACTTCCTGAATAATTTGGTGTTTTCAATAGTTTAGTTTAGTTGTTCAAACCTAAAAAACAATAAAAAATGAGCAACGGATTTAAACTACTCACTATTGCATCTATGATTTTTGGAATTTCTTCATACCATGCTCAAAACGTATTGCCAGCCACAGGAAATGTAGGTATAGGAACGGCAACACCAAGTACAGAATTACAGGTAGAAGGAACTTCTACTCTGAGTAAAACTAGAGTAAGAGATACTGCATACTTTGAAAAACCAGTAATCATAAAAGACAGTGTGACACTTGAAAAAAAATTGACAGTTGAACAAGACTTGAGAATCAAAGGAAAAACAGTAGTAGATGATAATTTAAGAGCGAAATCAAACATAGTGGTTGATGGGAATACACGTATGAAAGGCAACACTATTGCAGAGGGAAACTTTAGATTACTTAGTTTGTCAGATTCTACTTTGAGTGATGAAAGGTTTTTGATGATAAAACCTAATGGGAAGGTGGAAAGTATGGAGAAATTAGGTTTATTAGGTTTGTTGTATGAGCCTAATATATGTATACTAAAACCTGATGGTAACTATTATGCTCCAATATGGTCAAACTTGGAAGGAACAAACAATGAGCCAGGAGTTTTATACACAGCACATAATTGCCCTGGCAATGTGGGAATAGGAACCAATGCTCCTTTAGGAAAATTAGATGTAAGAGGGAATGTTTTTATTGGAGAAGGACAAAATGCCAGCAGCACTATGCTTTCTGTAAAACAAATTGGACCTGATAAAAATGGTCTAGATGTAATTTTAACAAGCTCTGCTCCAAACTTAACAGGTATAGGAATCAATAGTATTGTAGATAAAGATGGTAGAAAAGCATTAAATGTAAGAAACATAGAAAGTAACTTAGATGTTTTTTCTGTTCAAGGAGATGGTAAAGTTACAATAAGTGGAACAAGCCAACATTCATTAGTTATTGAAACGAATAATTTTAATAATGCTTGCATAGCATTTCATGCTCAAAGTGAGCAATCTGATTTATTATTTTTTGATTTAAACGATGAATTAAGAGGGGTTTTTAGGCATTACATTGAAAATGGAAAAAGTGTTTACACTTGGGATGATAGAAGTGGTGGTAATTACAATCAATTAATGAAACTTTCTTCTGACGGCTCTCTGTATGCGCATGAAATAAAAGTTAAAATAGGAGCTTTTCCAGATTATGTTTTCAAAGAAGGGTATGATTTAATGAGGCTTTCAGAATTAGAAAGTTACATAAAACTAAATGGGCATTTGCCGAATATGCCCATCGAAAAAGATGTCGTTGAGAATGGAATGGCTGTAGGCGAATTAGAGGTAAAACTAGTAGAAAAAGTTGAGGAATTGACGCTATATATTATAGAGTTGGAAAAAAAGTACAATCAATTATTAGAGAAGATTGAAAAGAAATAAAAATATATTAATATTAAAAATATTGATGCTTTCACTATTATTTGTGACATGTAAAAAAGCAAACAAAAAAGCAGAAGAAATGATACCAGGACAGATATGGGAAATCACTAGTATTACACACAATGGGATGGAGGTATTAGACCAATATTTTGAGGATTCTTGTTTGTGCAAGAAACTTTATTTTTCTAAAGAACCTGAAACAGGTTTTGAAAAGGAATATGCTGTATATTTTATGAATTGCTCCAATACAAGTAATAATGGTTACTATTCTTCAATCGGAAATTATAGGTTTTATGAATCAGTTGATTTAAAGCCTAGAAAATATGCTTATTTGAGTTTTGACAATTTTAACAATACCGATTTAAATTGTTCATGCGGGAGGTATGGTACTGCAAACTCATTTACGATTACGAATATAGATACCAAAAACGATACATGGACAATGTCTTCAGATTTACCTGATGGACTATGGGTAGTAAAGTATAAAAAAGCATGAAAATATTTTTGTACATATTAATTATCCTCCTTGCAGCCACCAGTTGCAAAAAGAGTAGGTATGCGCGCAAATTGGAGAAAGAAATCAATGATACCAAATGGGAATTTACCCATGCCACAGATGCCCATGGCAATGATATCACAGCACAGGTGTTGGCCGATTCTGCCATTTGCGAATGTTTTGAGTTTTATGGACCAGATGACGACCCCGTTACCAAAAATGGCTTTGTATCTAAATGCCACAATACAATATATACAGAATATACTGTTTTTTGGCTTGTAATTGACTGGGTCAAATTGGAAAGGCAGGATAAAAGAAAAGGAATAGACACTCCATATACAGATAGGTGGGCAGATTTTTCTTTTGCGGCAGCAGTAACCAATACAGAAAGCAGAAGTGCTTTTTTTTATTTACGAGATTGTGATTTAGATTATAATACAGACCATTTAGTTAATCGCATTTATAAACGTAAACAAAATGGATTCACTTCAGATACAATACTAGAATATAGATATTATAAAAAGATATATTAAATGAAAACAATCAAAAAAGTTTTATTAATACTGCTGGTTAATTTTCAATTGGGCGTCTTTGGTCAGTTAACCATAGGACCTACAGAAGATTATGAAGTATTGGAGAAATATTGGTACTACAGATGGCGCTTGCGGAATGATTTTATGTACACAGGTAGCCAACCTGGAGAAAGTTTGCCCTTTGCCATTAAAAACATCTATGGTGAAGGCAATTTTGGTACTGGAGATGTATCCCAACTTTTGGGATATTATATTTCTACTTTGGCCACAGAATATAAATTGCTAGAGGAAACCAATAGGTGGATGGACTATCCCATGACTTTTACAGAGTTGTACTATGCGTTCAAAGCATTTGAAAGATTGGATATAGGCGCTGAGCCTTTTTATCCACATGTGGTGTTAAGGAATTCAGAAATAAATCCATTTAACAATCAATTAGCTATAAAAAAAGAAATAATTCAAAACCATTACCATCCTTCACTCAACGGCCTTTTTTTGCGAGCAGACTATCCCAGAGATTTTTTTGGTGATGATTTTTCAGATCCATGCTCAGAAGGCAATCAGAATACTGCAGGCAATGTTCATTTTGAACATCTCAATGGTAGCCTTACCAATAATTCTGGAATCCCCACTACTGGAACCAAATACACAGGAGATTTTTTAATAAAAGCATACATTTATGATCCCTTTGCTTATGAATGTATCGGGCTTCATCCTGATAATTGGACATCAGATATTAAAACAGATAAAGATTATTCTGGATATGACTCAACCGTAAAAGGAAAATATATTGACATGGATGAGTTTTATGACAATATGCCAAGTACAGATCAGATTAATACATTGCTACAGTCTTTTCTTTTAACTAAAGTTAGTTTACCGAATGCATCAGTGCCTGTGACATTGACCAATGGTACAATAATTTATGTTAATTTTGTACAACTAGCAAAAGATAACTCCGAAAGACTTATAAATTTTCTAAAAAATTCACCAGGAGCAAATTCAAATAACGGATGGAAGATAACGATGCCCAATGGTGAATTTGTGGATGCTGAGCACGGAGGTTTTCCGGGTCAGTATTCTTTTCCTATTGCTCAAATAGGTAATATGATTCATGACAACAATTTGATGTTACCATTTTGGGGTATTCCAATAGGTTTTCATAATGCTGAAAGTATTTTAAAACAAGCAGTTTGGCAAACTTATCAAGCGTTTCCTGCTTTAGCATACAACTTTAATGCTTGGAATTCACATTCAGATATATTACACTTTGCAGCGATGTCAAATTCTTGGCGTGGTTTAGCCCCGCCTATTGGTGCAAACTCACTAACTAATCATAACAAAAATGTAGTTTTAGAAAGGTCAGAAAACTATGCTTGGGATTAGATTACATGCTCCTACATAATTTATATTATTTAAATTCTGATGAAAATTTACCTCAGTATGTCAACTATATAGACAGAAAATTTACAGCTGATATTTCAATTATACAATTTTTGCCTAGTCCATATATTTTTGGAGCTTTCGAAACATTTACTGCAGATAATACTATTTTTCCAAATGCAGATGTAGTTTACAATGCATCAGAATTAATAGTCTTAAAACCTGGTTTTCAAGCTTCAAATGGAGCAACATTTCATGCTGAAATAAAACCCGTTTTATGTGGTGCTAATTTTTACAAATCAAATATTGATTCTCTGCAATCATCTATGGGATTAACTACAATATCAGAAAAACATATATATCAAAACTTATCAGACAAATTTGCTCATTTATATGAATTACCTGACACTATATCTATAGAAGATTTACAAAAACACTATGATAGAATGAATGAGCTGTCAAAATATGAAAATGTTAATGAAACTAATATACGCCAATCATTTGCAGAGATAAGTCTTATGCCTAACCCTGCAATTGATTTTATAGAAATTAAGTTTGAAGGGTTCGAAAATCTTGTTAATTTTCAAATATATGACATTGATGGTAAGGTAATAAAACAAGGAAGTTTATACAATGCTCAGCACATTAATTTAAAGGACTTTTCAAGCGGAATATATTTAATAAAAGTTTTTGATGATGCAATTTTTAAAACACAGAAATTTATTAAAAATTAGTTTTTACTTTTAAGTCATATATTGTTCAAATTAATTTTCAATTCTTTCCATCCATTTTGTATAAGCATCTGAATTTAAAAAATCAGGATAGGATTCAAATTCTTTGTTCCAGTTTATTTCTTTTATTTCAAAGAAATCATCCATAACCAAGAGGCTTTCAACGGCTTTTTCGAAATCTTTGAGTTCAATATACGCAATGACTTTCGCGATATGAAAAGTCATAATGTTTTTTTCTGATGAGAGGGCATCATTGAAAAATTGAATGGCATTTTCGTATTTGCCTTTTTCTATTTCGAGATTACCCTTTAGAAAAGTAATGACATCGTCCTTCCCTACTTCGTTTTCCAGATTTATTAATGCAATATTTGCATCATTATATTTTCCTAAAAGTGCGTTGTAATAAAACAAATGCAACCACCTTCCTTTTTCAGTAAGCGGAGTTCTTTTGACTTTACTTTCTAATGATTTCAAGATTAATTCAGGAATTCCAGATGCCATTAGAACTGATTCTTCAAGATTAGCATAACTAGAGGTTGTTTTAAACGATTGCTCAAAGTCTTTTATATGAAGATAAGCTTCCTTATACTTATTTTCATTCATTTGTGTTATTACCAAATTATAAATCGAATCATTATTTTTAGCAATTACTTTCCATTCCTTTCCAAATTGCGCATAATAGTCTAATTTTTCTTCGATAGCATCAGACACCAATTGACTTTGATTAAAATCATAAAAATCTGTAATCCCAATCGTTTGGTTTTGTGCTTCTAATTTCAATTCTATATAATTCACAGTTTGAGGTTCAATAAACGAACGAAAAATGATATAATGTTCTTCTTCCAAATGATAATAGGTTACAAATCTTAGATGTCCTCCATCGTTGTTTAATTGTTGAAATTCGTTGTCAATATTCACTTGATTGATTAGATAGTCAAATATTTCTTGTTCGTTTTTGGTAAATGGATGTCCCATTTTTTCCTCAATCTTTTTTTGAGTAAATTCCCAGACAATGTAATTGTTGATGTAATTTTTTTCATCGCTTACAATAGCTTGATGCAATTTGTAGGCAAAATCGGTACACTTTTTTTGGTCTAAAGTGAAATTTTCAACTGGTATTTTGTCCTCCATTTTTTCATTTTCTGAAGTTTTGCATGAAAAAACAAAAAAAATAATTGAAATTTTTAAAAGTAATAAACATCTGGCATATAGTTTTTTAAGCGAAATTAAACGTATGTTAACGGAAGTTTCCGAATCATTTCCGATTATATTTTTTTTGTGATTTTTTTCCATCATTACTTTGCACCGTCAAACAACAACAATGACAACGAATTATTACGAAATTAATTATTAATCACACATAAAAAATAAAAAGTTATGAATCAATTAAAAAACAGAGTACAGTTAATCGGTCACTTAGGTACAAACCCAGAAGTTATCAAATTAGAGAGTGGAAAAAAGTTGGCAAAAATGACCTTAGCAACTAATGAAGACTACACCAATCAAAAAGGTGAGAAAGTAAAAGAAACGCAATGGCACAATGTAACCGCTTGGGGAAAACAAGCAG
>CAWUIK010000022.1:0-34311 GCA_963922585.1 uncultured Flavobacteriales bacterium
AACAAAACGGAATTAAAATCAAATTTATGAAAAACTCATTTTTAGGACTTGTGTTCATTGCTGCTATACTTTTGATGTGCCAATGCTCTTCTCCCCTTTCGGATGTTGCTATTTCTGACCCCAATTTGGTGACACCAGAATTTACGCTCAAATCTTTCAACACGGATAATGGAGTGAGTTCGAGCATAAGTGTTTGCCTGAGAGACAAAAACGGAGCCTTTATTCAACTTAAAGAAGGAAAAGTAATGGTCAACCAACAAGACTTGAACTTCAAATTCTCTTGTTATGGAAGTGACCTTATCGTTTCTTCAGGGAAAAAATACCAATTTGATGTAGTTTTAGCGGATTCTAATGCCTACCCTGCTGATGTGATAGTTCCTTCATTCTTCGAGAAAGTTAAAATACCATCAAAAATAAAGCCTACTGAGAGCATATCGGTTTCATGGGATAACAATGATTTCAAAGGAGTTACAAAGGTGGTATACGAAGTAAAAGACACTTCCAACTTTTGGATTCCTTTGTTTGAAGAAGATGTACAAAACGCATCTTCAATATTGATTGATGCTATTGAATATCCCAAATACGAAATTACGGAAGGGAAGATTATGCTTTCAAGAGTTGCAAAAGGGAAAGTGTCAGATAAATTCAACGGAGGTAAGATTGACGCTATAGTGATTTATGAGCGAACATTGAAGGTAAAATAATATGAGTATCCTGTAACATCTTTATCATCTTTATTTATTAAAAGAAGCAATTGTAAATCTATATCTCTGTTGAGAAAACCAATAAAAAAAACATCACAACCTCTCAAATTTTCTTAAAAAACCAATACAGTAAGGTGCCTCCTCTAAATGCCATCCAACAAACAAATGCAAACCAAATACTCATTACACCCCAATTGAAAAAATCTGTAACTAATAATGCTGGAATAAAAACCCCAAATGTTCCAATAAACAAAGTGTTTCGAAGCAATTTCGCTCTTCCCATTCCTTTAAAAATTCCATCCATTGTAAAGGCTAAACTATTGAGAGGTTGTGCTAAAATTATGAACCATAAAAAAGAATTAAAAACTATTATTACATCTTTATTATCTGTAAACCAACTTCCCAAAACACCATAAAGCATTAAATAAACAAGACCTAAAAATGCTGCTACCAACAAATTTATTTTAAGCAGTTTAACAACTAAATATTTTAATTTCTCATTATTCTTTTCTCCTAAATACTTACCTGCCATTGCATTTCCAGCAGTTGCATAACCATCAATAAAGAATGAAGAAAAGAGCCAAATCTGAATTCCCATTGAATAGGCGGCAAGGGTTTCTTCTCCAAACTTACTAGCATATCTCAGTGCCATTATAAATGAAAGATTCAATGCTAAAGTTCTCAAAAGCATATTTCCTGATATTTGAAGCATATTATTAAACTCAACATTCAATTTCTTACTGATTTTTAAATTAAAAGGCGTTTTTTTATACATAAAATACACACAAACTGCTACCATACTCAATTGTGATATAACGCTAGCCCAAGCTACACCTGCTACCCCCATAGCAGGAATGGATTCGAATCCATTCACTAAAACCAAATCTAAGATAATGTTTACGATTGCTCCTGTAAATGCAGCATACATAGCAAATTTAGTATTTTGCAAACCTCTAAAAACACCAAAAAAACCTGCTATTAAAAGGGATAAAGGCAAACCTACTGCCCTTATTTGATAATATTCGTTGGATACGTTCAATACATCAACTGACTTATTGATAAACAAAACATCTGCAATTGGAATAAAAAAATAGGCAGTAATGATCCAAAATACAAAACCAACAATAGCGCTAAAATATAAGGATTGAGGAATCAAACTTTTGATTTTTTCCAAATCTCCTCCGCCTAAATATTGACTTACTATTGCAGAAACTGCTGTTCTTATTTGAGCCAACCCCCAAACTAAAGTAGAAATTACACCAGCAGCCAACCCAATTCCTGCTTGAGAAATGGTTACATTCTCATTCATTTGTCCCACTACAGCAGTATCGATCAAACCGAGCAATGGTTCTACGATATTGTATAAAATAGCTGGAATTGCTAGTTTGTTTATTTCTTTTAGAGATAACAAACCTTAAAAAGAAATTCTATGTTTTTGATTTCCATATAAAATCTCTTGAATTCTCTCCAATTTCAAGAAATCATTTGGATTGTTAGTATCAATTGTACAAATAGCATCCAATTGATTCATTTGCTCCATAGTAAGTTTAAAATCTATTGCTTTTAAATTTTCTATGGCTTGTTTTTGTGATCTTGCTCCGAATATTGGAGAAGACTTCTCAAACTTTTGCATCGCCCATCTAATTGCTACAGCAGTTGGAGAATGCCCCCAAGATTTGCACAATTCTAAAAGTTGCGCACTGATTGCTAGATTTTTTTCACTTAATCGAGGTGATTTCCTCACTGTCATTCTTTTGGGCTCGTCAGATTCCTTTAGATATTTTCCAGATAGTAATCCTGCTGCCAAAGGACCGAAACCACAAAATGTCATATCAAAACCTTTGGTACAAGGCAATATCTCTCTATCTGCTGAATGTTCGGTTAGGCAATATTCTACTTGATATGCAGAAAAAGGTGTCCAACCTCTTTGCTCAGCAATCGTATTACATTTGCTCACTATCCATGCAGGCGTATCGCTGATTCCAATACTTAAAATTTTTCCAGAAACGAGAAGATATTCTAAATTTCGCATCAATTCTTCTGGCGCTAAAGTTCCATCCCAAGCATGCACATAATACAAGTCAATATAATCTGTCTCAAGCCTTTTGAGTGATGCATCAATACTTTGCATCATATTTTTCCTTGAATTTCCTGCTTGATTTACTTTTTCGGTTTCTGTAAGAGAATATTTGCTCGCAATGACCATATTTTCTCTTTCTTTACCAATAAATTCTCCTAGCCATTTTTCTGATGTCCCTTTAGTATAAATATTTGCAGTATCAAAAAAATTACCTCCTCTTTCCACAAAAGTTTCATATACTTTTTGAGCCTCATCCTTTTCACTACCCCATCCCCAATCTGTTCCAAATGTCATTGTTCCCAAACACAATTCTGAAACCTTAATACCCGTTCTACCGAGTAGTTTATAGTCCATTATTTTCATTGCTACTTTTTTACTTTTTACAAAGTTATAGAATAGCAATTAGAAACTAATTGAAATCTCTAAAAATAAAAAAAGGCCATCTTAACGAAAGACAGCCTTTGAAAATTATTTTTTTAAATTCAGTTATGGTTTAATCAAAATACCCGATGCATTGAATGAAACCTCTACTAAAGGTTCTGTAATAGCATCATATTGCTCTTGAGTTACAGTTTCACCTGCTTCAACAGCATCATCAAGGAAATGTTTTTGCATTTCAATAGAAGTAGTATCAATCATTGCCATTCCATCGATAATCACCTCTTTACCTTCTGGAGTGTCGATAGGAACAAAGAAATCATGCTCACCAAAAACAACTCTTATTGGGTCTCCATTTGGATTCTCGATAGTAACCCAACATCCTGCTTTTTTGCAAACACCATTAAGAGAAGTAGCAATTTTACCTGAGAATGATCCTGTAGAATCTATTATAGATTTCATTTCCTCAACGGTTACTGCCCCTTCAGAAGTCATTTCCTTAATTCCATAATAATGGTAACCATCTACCATTACAATTGCTTCTTCTGCTACTTCATTTTCGTTAGAAGTTTCATTTGCAGTTTCTTTGTTTTCAGTTGTTTCTTCAGTTTTAGCATCGCTACATGACTGAACTGCTAATGTACTTAACGCTAAAAATGTAATTATTACTTTTTTCATTGTGTTTATTGATTTTTTTTGCAAATATAAGAAAATTAGTTTTGATTATTTTTCTTACTAAATTTAGACAGAATATTTAGAGGCAAACTTTATATAATATAAAAAAATATAAAGCAAATATTTGGCTAATACACCTCCAAAATCACATTCTCTTTTTCATTTAAAGTAATTTTATCATTTACTTTTTTGTTAATTAAAACTTGAGCAACAGGAGAACTTGGAGAAATCACAAACACCAATTCGTTTTCGATACTTATCTTTCCTATACTTGGCCCCAAAAGATATTTTCCATTTGTAGTTACTACTAAACTTCCATTTTGAACAGTATCTTTAGTCAAACTCTTTTGAGCCACATTCAATAATTTGAAACTATTTTCTAATGTTTGAATTTGACTATGAATTTTTTCCTTTTCGCTTTGAATCATTTCAATACCTGTTTCATACTTATCTCCAGCACTACTTTTCGATTCGTTTTCTATTGCTTCATGCAATGATTGAAGTTCGTTGTGCAACAAAGTTCTTTTTTCTGATAACAAGTCCTGACATTGTTTCAAGACTTGTTTTTTTAAATTCGATAAATCAGTCATTTTTTATAGTTTCTTTTAATGCGTTTTTAATCAAAATATCCATAGGCACAATTTCCAAAGCCCTTTCATTTGTTGCTTCCAAAACTACTTTTGGTGCAGCATCATTTTGATACGCTTGTAAAAACCTAGCAGCACAAAGACACCACTTATCTCCAGGTTGAACGCCAGAAAAATTAAATTCTGGTCTTGGTGTGCTCAAATCGTTTCCAACCAAAGCAGAAAACTTTAGAAAATCTTCTGTTGCTACAACACAAACCGTATGGCTTCCAACATCACTATCGTCTGTATTGCAACATCCATCTCTAAAATAACCTGTGAGCGGTTCATTACTACATGTAATAATGGGTTGCCCAAATACATTTACATCTGCCATTTTATAATACTTGTTTTTCTGTTAATTCAAAATCAATTAAGGTATCAATAATATCTTTCAATCTTGTTTGACTAGTCGCTCCTGCTAATTGTTTTATAGGTCTTAAGCCAATTTTTTTGTTTTTGGGGAAGTGAATATCCAAATCTGTGGTTCTAACAATATAAAACTGCCATTGTTCAAGGTCCAGTACATTAATTTTTTTCACATCCTTTTCTGCCAACACACAAAATATATACAATTCAGGCTCTCTATTTCTAAAAGTCATAGAATCTTCTTTCTTAGCATCGAGTCCTGTTTTGGGAGAGATATCAAAAGAAATTCTCTTTGGCTTTTTTTGTCTCCAACTTTGAATATATCCACTTGTTCTTACTGCGATTTTCTTCTTTCGGTATCTTAAATCTATCTTACCCCAATCAATTCGAGGCATTTTGGTAAGTTCAAGCGCATGAGCCACCAAAAACAATGCAAAATCATCCCTGTTTTTATTAATGAGCATATCAGAATAGGTCCATTGCCAAAAATCTTTGACAGAAGTTATTTCCAATCCTTTTATTTTCTCATGTCCCCAAAACATTGCTATAAAAAATACTAATTTCGAATTTTAATGTGCAAACTTACAATTATTTTTGAATAGATGAGTTGATATTAATTTATGAAACGAAAAACAAAAGAATGATCAAGAAAGATTTATACATATAAAATCAAAATAAAAACATATAAAATAATTAATTACCTGATTCACAAAATATAAAACAAATAATTTATTTCATGAAACTGTTTTTCTAAAATATGAAATACGAAAAGTAAAATTAGTTTTTAAATTTTTATTAAACATATTGATATTTTTAATCTGTTATAAGGTTTTTGTTCCATAAATAATTCTTATTTTCGTATTCTTGTTTTTACAAAGCAAAGTGCAGAATGGAAAAATTAAAACTAGATATCGTAGGATTGTCCTACAGTCAAACACAATCAGGAGCCTATGCTCTAGTACTCGGTGAAACTACTGGAAAAAGAAGACTACCTATAATTATTGGAGGTTTCGAAGCTCAAGCTATTGCTATAGAGTTAGAAAAAATGACACCAAGTAGACCGCTTACACATGATTTATTCAAAAATTTCGCTGAAGAATTTAACATCAATATATCTGAAGTTGTTATTTACAATCTTGTAGAAGGTATCTTTTTCTCAAAATTAATTTGCGACAAAGATGGCGAGGAAGTTGAAATCGATTCTAGAACTTCTGATGCTATTGCATTGGCTGTACGATTTAATTGTCCAATTTACACCTATGAATTTGTATTAGGTAGTGCTGGAATACTTTTGGAAGATGATTTTGACAAAGACGAAGAATCGCTTCAAGAAAATGAGCCTGAACCTCAACAATCTGCACCAAAAAGTTTTTCTTTAGAAGAATTAAACCAACAATTGGCTATTGCTCTTGAAAATGAAGATTATGAGACTGCTTCAAAAATTCGAGACGAAATCAACAAAAGAAATAGTAACTAATTTACCTTTCTCAACAAACAAAATAGATGAAAATACTAGTAAAATACCTTTTAATTACTTTGTTAAGTGTTTTCATACTTACTTCATGTTCAGAAAAAAAGCAATCTAAAACAGCACAACTAAAAGGCACCTGGAATTTAGAATATTTTGCTCCTTTGTACGAAAATCATCTTACAAATGATAGTATTATTTATACTCTAGGACTCAATATTTCAGATACAACTCAAAAATTTAGTTCCAATATTTTCGCTCCAAATGCTACAGTAAAAGGAAGTTGGAAAATAAAAGGCGATAGTATCTGTTTTGATTATATCACTCCTAATATTCAATTAGACCCTAACCAAACAACGATCATTAACGATTCTACAGGTAAAACTTCATTGCAATTCAAGCAAAACGATATTATTGTTGGGCAAATGAATAGTGATGGAATGAAATTTATTCAAGAAACACACTACGCTAAAATCATATCATTTGAAGGTGATCAACTTGAATTTCTTCTTGAAGATAAAGGTACTTTCAAAATGAAAAGATACATTAAAGAAGTACCTTCAGCATCTTTTACTTCAATATTAAGAGGAATTTTAGGGATGGCTTTTTTGCTTTCGATTGCATGGTTATTTAGTACCAACAGAAAATCAATTGATTGGCAATTAGTATGGAAAGGTGTGCTTTTTCAACTTGTTATTGCGCTTCTTGTCCTAAAAGCTCCTTTTGTAGAAGAAGGTTTTACATTTATTAGTAAAGGTTTTGTAACTTTAATTGGATATACCAATGACGGAGTGGACTTTTTATTTGGTCAAATGGGTATTGGAGAGGTACAAGCACCTTTAATCACATTTGCCATAAAAGTATTGCCTACAATTATCTTCTTTTCTGCGTTGATGAGCTTGTTTTACTATTGGGGAATACTTCAAAAAGTAGTATATGTTTTTGCATGGGTAATGAAAAAATTTATGCGTTTGTCTGGTGCTGAAAGTTTAGCTGCTGCTGGAAATGTATTTTTAGGTCAAACAGAATCTCCTTTACTTGTAAAACCCTATTTATTAGGGATGACAAAGTCTGAAATAATGTGTTTGATGACAGGAGGAATGGCAACTATTGCGGGAGGAGTTTTGGCAGCTTACATTGGTTTCTTGGGTGGTGATGATCCTGAAGCACAGGCATTTTTTGCAAAACATTTACTTACTGCTTCAATTATTTCTGCACCAGCAGCTGTAGTTGCAGCTAAAATGTTGGTACCTGAAACAGAAAAAATTAATGAAAACCTCAGTATTTCTAAAGACAAAATGGGTGTTAATGCTCTTGAAGCAATTACCAACGGGACTTCTGACGGTCTAAAACTGGCAGTAAACGTAGGGGCTATGCTATTGGTATTTATTGCAATGATGGCACTTGCCAATGGTGTTTTAGGATGGTTTGGAAATATTGGCGGCCTCAACAATTGGATTGCTTCTAATACAAATTATGATGGACTTTCTTTTCAGTTTCTTTTTGGTTACGCTTGCGCACCAATTGTTTGGATGATGGGAGTTGAAAATGCAGACATAGTTTACGTGGGAGAATTACTCGGGCAAAAAACTATTTTGAACGAATTTGTTGCATATCCTAGATTGGGGGAAATGAAAGACCAAAACCTTATAAGTGAAAAGAGCATTATCATGTCCACTTATATGCTTTGTGGTTTTGCAAATATAGCTTCTATAGGAATTCAAATTGGAGGTATAGGTGCATTGATTCCTTCACGAAAAGGTTTGCTTTCACAATTAGGTGTAAGAGCATTAATAGGTGGAACACTTGCTTGTTTAATGACTGCTGTGATTGTTGGAATGACAATGTAAATCTTCTTAATGAAAGATAAGTTTTACAATAAATTTTCTGTAGGATTCCAAAAATGTTTTTCAAAATCAACTACTTGATTATTTCTAATTTTAATACCCTCAGTAATTAGTTTTTGTTCCATTTCATCTGGTGATGAAAAATTGGCATTTCCAGTTAGCATCCCTACTCTATTCAAAACTCTATGCGCAGGAACTGTGGAATCATTCGCTGCTGCTTTCATTGCATAGCCCACCATTCTTGCTGATTTTGATGCACCTAAATAATTTGCAATAGCACCGTAAGAAGTGACTTTTCCATAAGGAATTAATCTGGCTACTGCTTGCGCATTCTCAAAAAAACCGTATTTTTCTTCTTTAGACATTTCAACTAAAAATTCCTATTTACAACAAATTTTCCAGTATTTACTTTGTCAGTAGAAAGTTCTTTATGCTTGAATAGATAAATCCCGTTGCTCAAATCTGATAAATCTAATCTTAAGTAATCACCTGAGCCATAAAATACCTTAACTAAACTTCCATTATTTGCAAAAATTTCTACTTGATAATCAGAAGGAAAATTTTGATCCGTGTAAAAGAAAGCAAAACCATTTTCTACATAATTGGGATAAAAATAAGAATCAAAATCTGCATCAACTAAATTGGGAGGAGGATTGTACTCCAACAAAAACATACCATATTTTCTATCAGAAATCAAAAACCTACCACTTGGCAAAAAAGTATATACTCCCCAAGCACCTCTAAAATTTATTTCATTATCTGGATAAGTGTCATAATATGCAACTCTTTTAATATTGGTTGGATTTCTTATATCATATATCTGCAAACCATCATTGTAATAAGAAAAATAAGCTAATCCATCTTTAAGCATTACATTATGGGGCATCGTCAAATCGAATGTAGGTGGTTTATCAAAACTCAAAACTTCAATATTCGACAAATCAGAAACGTCAAGCACTTTAAAACGCATACCTGGAGTTTCATCACACATCACATAGGTTTTTCCATCTTCACTCAACCAACCACTGTGATTATAACCTTTGTCGGGATAAAACTCTATTGTTCCCAAAGGCATTGGCATGGTTGGATTCGAAAAATCTGCTACTCTCATACCTTCAAAACCAGCATGTATATAAGCAGAATCATTTCTTACATACACATCATGAACATAGTCCACAAATTCATAATCGTAAACCAAAGCGGGTTGTATGGGATTATCTAAAGACAAAACTCTCATTGCAACATCAAATGTACCGTAAGTAACACCACAAGCGTACAATAATGCAGATGAGGAATCTATAAAAATGTTATGACATCTCGCCAAATAAGTACTGTCATCATATACCAAATGAATAGAGTCGGGAAGATAACTTAAGTCGTGAATTCTCAGCGAACTTTTACCTTGGTCACATACTTCATAAAGATAACCATTGTAATCGTGAAAATCTCTATGAATGGCACTCAGATGGCGCCCTTCTATAAATTGAATTCTTTCTAAAGTATTATCATCATTGATTTTGATAATATTAGTTCCATTTGCAGAACCGATTACGCCATATTCTTTTCCTTCATACACAAAACCCCAAACTTCGTTGTAAGCCCCTTCATTATACCAACCATTAATCAATTCGTCAGACCAATTGTCAAGTAATGACACATCTTTGATCTGAGCAGAACTCAATTGGATGCATCCCAACAATAAAAATGTGATAAATACCTTCATAAAGTAAAGTTACGTTTTTTTGGTATTAATAGGTAAAGAAGAGAGGTGTTTTTTGATGATTAAAAAATCAATTTTAATCAACTTTGTCCTAACGTATATATTTTTTCCTATTTTTATGAAAATTATCAATCTTAAATCATGTTTATTTATAAATTTTCATCTTTATGTGTATTGCTATGTGTTTTTTCATGTGGTGTATTGGGACAGAATTATACATCCTATTTTACAGGAAATACAACAGATGTTGCATCTGCTTCTCAAGGTGGTATTTGTCTGATGGGAGGAGCAACGGAAGATGAAGAGGGTATGAAATGGTTTCTCAATAGAGCCAATGGTGGTGATGTTTTGGTTTTGAGAACTTCAGGAACTGATGGCTACAATAGTTATTTTTTCAATGATTTGGGAATAACTTTAAATTCTGTTGAAACCATTGTTTGTCACAATGCCAATGCGAGTAACGAAATGTACATTCAACAAAAAATTCAACAAGCAGAAGCAATTTGGTTTGCAGGTGGAGACCAATGGGACTATATTTCCTTTTGGAGAGGAACAAAAATAGATTCTCTTATCAATGATGCCATTCACGAAAGAAATGTTGTGATTGGCGGTACAAGTGCAGGAATGGCCATTCAAGGAAAATATTATTTTACCGCTCAAAACAGTACAATAACATCAGGGCAAGCACTTTCCAATCCTTTTGATGTTAATCTTACTGTGGATTCACTTTCTTTTATCAAAAATAACTTTTTGGAAGATGTCATTACAGATACGCATTACGACAATCCTGATCGAAAAGGAAGACACATTACATTTTTGGCAAGAATTCTCACAAGTTACCAAACTGTAGGAAAAGGCATTGCATGTGAAGAATACGCTGCTGTATGTATTGAACCAACTGGAAAAGCCATCGTTTTTGGAAACCCAAATTTTGATGATTTTGCTTATTTCATTCAGCCTAATTGTGATTTGAGTGATTTTTCTCCTGAGAATTGTACGTCTGGAAATCCTTTAGATTGGAATAGAAATCAAGAAGCATTGGCTGTATATAAAGTAAAAGGAACAGCCAATGGAAGTAATTTTCTCGAACTTTCGGATTGGAAAACAGGATTTGGAGGCGAATGGCTCAGATGGTCAGTTGCGAATGGTACTTTATCAGAAACCAGCGGAACAGCTATTACTTGTTTGAGCAGTTCTATCATAGAAAATGAAAACTCAAATATTGAATTATTCCCAAACCCAACAGAAGGCATTTTGCATTTAAATTCAGAATTAATGATTGAAACGCTCATCATAAAAGATGTGTTAGGTAAAGATGTTTTTCTTAAATCTATAAATTCTTTTCAAACAACTTTAGATGTATCTAATATACCAAAAGGAAACTATATTTGCGTTTTGAAAAGTTCAAATAAAACGCAATTTAAAAAAATTGTAATTCAATGATATCTTTTGTTGATTCATTTATTACAGACATCTATAAAACTTCAATTATTGAGTGGTTGGCTGTAGTTTCTGGCACCATATATTTGGGATTACTCACTAGAAAAAATATTCTTTGTTGGTATTTTGCAATTGCATCTTCCCTGCTTTATGTCTATTTGTGTTTTATTGCTCACTTGTATTTAGAAACTTTACTTCAACTATTTTATGCCTTTATGGCTGTTGTAGGTTGGTATATTTGGTTTAGTGAGAAAACAGAGGGTCAATTACAAAAATCAACAGAAATAAAAGACAAACCTATAAATACAAAACCTATAAAAATTGAATTACCCATAAGAGAATGGTCGCTGAAGTTTCACCTCTTCAATATTTTGTTAAGTGCATTAATATCATTAGTTCTAGGGTATATATTTGCAAACTATACAAAACAACTAAACCCATATGTGGACGCTTTCACTACTGTCTTTAGTTTATCTACAACCTACATGGTAGCCAAAAGAATTCTTTCGAATTGGATATATTGGATTGTCATTGATTTTGTAAGTATTTTCTTGTATTATGATAGAGGATACTCATTAAGTTCTTTATTGTATCTAATTTACACTATTATGGCTTTTTCTGGGTTTATCTATTGGCAAAAACAATTCAAAAGTCAAAAAACGAAATGCTAAAGATCGCTGTAATAGGACCAGAATCATCAGGAAAGTCAACGCTTTGCAAATATTTGAGCAAATATTTTGAAGGTGTTTATTTTCAGGAATTTGCAAGACCATATTTAGAAGAAAAGCAAGGTAAATACCTGTATGAAGATTTAGAAATTATCGCTCGCAAACAAAATGAAGAACGAAAAAATATTACAAAACCTATTAATTTTTTCGATACAGAAAATATCAGTTTAAAAATATGGTCGGACTATAGATATGGAAAAACCAGCGAATACATTCTCCAACTTATTCAAGAACAAAATTTTGACTTCTATTTACTCTGTGAACCAGATTTGCCATGGGAGTATGACCTTCTAAGAGAAAATCCAAATGATAGATATGAATTATTTGAAATCTTTAAAAAAGAACTTATTCAAAATAAATTTCCATACGGAATAATCAACGGCAATGACCAAATAAGGATGGAAAATGCTGTAAGAATAATTAAGACTAAAATTTAATTTTTACTTCATTCCTGGAAAAGATTCTACCAACTGAACTTTCAAATCTGGAAAAGATGTAACAATTTGTACTGTAAAATCCGGAAAAGATTCTACAATTTGCCATTCACCACATTGATCTGGAAATGAAGTTACTTTTTTAACTTTAATATCTGGAAATGAAGTCACATACTGAATTTTGATGTCTGGAAATGAGGTTACATATTTAACTTTTCCGTGTAATTTGATTCCTTTGAAAGTACAATCGCCTGTAGCAATAAAATATTCGAAAGCGTCTTGTTTTTCCTCTGGTGTAAGTTCGTTTAAAGAAGTTTTGTATATTGATTCAATTTTTTCAGTTTGATATTTTGCTGGTTTAGGATTTGAAATAAAAGACATTATCATTAATGATAATACAACAGTAGAAAGCATGTAAGCGAAAATTTTCATTTTATTTGATTTAATTGTTCTTCCACAAACTTACAAATATTGTGCTAGAAATTAACAAAAAATTAAATCTTTATGTAAAAGCAACTATTTTCTTATCAACTCTTCAAATTCTATCTATTTTATTAATTATAAAACCAGTATCCACTCAATGAAAATATTTAATACCTTTGTAATGCAATTAAAGTTATGGAAAAAATTACAAAAGAAAATACCTTTGAAGCTCTTTCAAAAGTGATTGAGCCTGATTTAAAAAAGGATATCATTACTCTAGAATTAGTGAGCGACTTAGCATTTGATGATACTCAAATTTCATTTAAAGTTGCTGTTCAAAATGCTGCTATGCACTCTAGAAACAGAATGCAAGAGGCTTGTGAATTCGCATTGGAAAGAAAGTTTGGAAAATCAGTGAAAGTTTCTTGTGAAGTTATCGGAATGAAAAAGTCCGAAACCAATCAAACCAAGATGAAAGATATCAATAATATCATTGCTGTAGCGAGTGGTAAAGGTGGTGTTGGTAAATCTACCATTACCGCTAATCTTGCTATTGGTTTAGCTCAAAAAGGCTTCAAAGTTGGTTTGGTAGATGCAGATATTTACGGTCCTTCTCAACCTTTGATGTTTGACGTACAACATGAAAAACCCCTTGGTAAAAATATCAACGGTAAACAACACATCGTTCCCATAGAAAGTTATGGCGTAAAATTACTTTCAATCGGTTTCTTTGCAGATGTTAATCAAGCGGTAATTTGGAGAGGACCTATGGCCACAAAAGCATTAGCACAAATGGTTTTCGATGCAGATTGGGGAGAATTAGATTATTTGGTACTTGATTTACCTCCAGGAACTGGTGATATTCATCTTTCTTTGGTTCAAAGTATGCCAATAACTGGTGCTGTAATTGTGAGTACTCCTCAAAATATAGCTTTGGCGGATGCTAGAAAAGGTATCAACATGTTTAAACTAGATACGATAAATGTTCCTGTTTTGGGAATTGTAGAAAATATGGCATGGTTCACACCTGAAGAACTTCCAAATAACAAATATTTTATTTTTGGAAATGAAGGTGCCAAAAACTTAGCTGCTCAATTAGACGTTCCTTTACTAGGACAAATTCCTTTAGTGCAAAGCATTAGAGAAAGCGGAGATGCTGGAAGACCTGCAATTCTTCAAGAAACCTCTCCTACTGCGATTGCTTTCAAAGAGATGACAGATAATATCATTGAGCAAATCAAATGGAGAAATGAAAGCCTAGACCCAACTAAAATTGTTCCTGTAGAATATGGAGCCCCAAAATGTTCCACTTAACTATTTGAATATGAAAACAGAAACTTTAAATGAAAAAGTGGAATTTGCCCTCGAACAATTAAGACCTTATCTTAAAAGCGATGGCGGTGATATGGAATTGGTAGAAATTACCGATGAAAAAATTGTGAAAGTGAAACTTTTAGGTGCTTGCAAAACTTGTACAATGAGCAATATGACTTTGAAAGCAGGTTTGGAAGAGGCTTTAAAAAATTCTGCTCCAGAAATTAGAGGCGTGATTGCTGTAGAATAAATTTTTAGATTATGAAAAAACTACTTTTATTATCAACCCTTTCATTCCTATTTTTTAGTTGCACCAAAACTAATTGTAAAGTTTCTATCAATCCAGATTGTATTTGTACAATGGATTATAATCCTGTTTGTGGTTGTAATGAAAAAACCTATTCCAACAAATGCTTTGCTGAATGTGAGGGAATAACCGATTATTCAATAGGTGAATGTAAATAAATATCTTAAATGTTTTTAGAAATTAGTCCATATTCAGTAGATCAAAGAAAAATTGACATCATTGTGAGTTCGCTCAGAAAAGGAGGCGTAATTGTAATTCCCACTGATACAGTATATAGTTTTGCTTGTGATTTGATGAACAAAAAAGCGCTGGAAAAATTAGCTCGTTTGAAAAATGTGAAACTCAATAAAGCCAATTTCTCTCTCGTTTGTTATGATTTGAGTACTTTAAATGATTATACAAAACCTATAGATAGAAGCACATTTAAGATAATGAATAAAGCGCTTCCAGGCCCTTATACATTTATTTTGAATGCCAGTAATAATGTTCCAAAGTTGTTTGATTCCAATAAAAAAGAAATCGGAATAAGAATTCCAGACAATGCAATTGCTCGAGAAATCGTCTTGAATTTAGGAAATCCTTTAGCGGTAACTTCTGTTCATGATGACGATGAAATCATTGATTATACAAATGATGCCAACGAAATTTTCCAAAGATTTGAAAACGAGGTAGATATTATAATTGATGGAGGATTAGGCACTTTGGATCCTTCTACCATTATTGATTTCACCAATGGTTATCCTGAAGTGATTAGAGATGGTATTGGAACAGTAGATTTTATTTAGTTTAGATTATCAACTGTTTTTAATAGTTCATGTTTAAAATTATTAATCTTTTTTACTTTAGTTATTTATGAATGCTAATTTATGGTAAAGCAAAATAAAAAAGAATACAGCGATTTAGGATTAGGTACTAAAAATTCTTTTAATGGAGCTCGTTTTCTTAAAAAAGATGGAACATTTAATGTAATTAAAAAAAATGTCCCCTTTTTTGAAAGAATGAATTTTTTTCATTCACTAATATCAATGAGTTGGATGAAGTTCTTTAGTTTAATTGTGCTGTCCTATTTTATTGTAAATCTAATTTTTGCTTCTATTTATGTTTTCATTGGAGTAGAAAATCTAACTGGAATTGAAGCAAATTCAATTTCAGAAAAATTTATAGAGGCCTTTTTCTTTAGTGCTCAAACAATAACTACTTTAGGTTATGGTAGAGTTGCTCCAATAGGAATTGCAGCAAATATTATCGCTGCTATTGAATCCATGTTAGGATTGTTGACTTTTGCTTTAGCAACTGGATTAGTATATGGACGATTTTCTAAACCTACAACCAAGATAAAATATAGTACTTTTGCCATAATTGCACCTTATAATGATATAAATGGATTCATGTTTAGAGTAGTTAATCCGCAAAGCAATCAATTGCTGGAAGTTGAAGTAACTGTAACGGTTTCAATGAAAAGAGAAAATTCTGAACTTAGAGATTTTTATTTACTTGAACTAGAAAGAAATAAAGTTGTTTTTTTTCCTTATTTATGGACGGTTGTACATCCAATAAATGAAACAAGTCCACTTTCCAAATTGAATAAAAATGATTTTATAAATAAAGATCTAGAATTTATTATATCTATTAAAGCTTTTGATGAATCATTTTCTCAAACAGTATATTCTCGATATTCTTACAAAGCCTCAGAAGTTAAATGGGGAGAGAAATTTTTATACTTATTGAATCAAGATAATGATGTAATCAGTATCGATGTAAGCAGAATTGATGACACAGAAAAAGTTAATCTGAATTAAAAAATCGATTGAAGTTTAACAACCTAGTCAATAGAAAAGACATCCCCATCATTCACGGTTTCAACATTTTCAAAAACAGATTTTGCTTCTATTATGAACTCCTCAGTGGTATCATATCTAGCAGAAAAATGTCCTAAAAGCAATTTTTTAGCATTCGCAAGTTTAGCTACTTGAGCCGCTTGTAATGCAGTACTATGAAATGTTTTTTTTGCTCTCGGCAACATATCATTCAAAAAAGTAGCTTCGTGATACAACAAATCAACATCTTGAATCAAATGTAAAATCTTTTCGGTATATCTTGTATCAGAACAAAAAGCGTAGGACCTAGAAGGTAATGGAGGTAATGTCAATACCACATTTTTTATTACTTCTCCATTTTCTTTTATCCAATCTTCTCCTTGTATCAATTTGTGCATCATTGCTACAGGTACTTTGTATAAGCCTAAAACTTCTTTATTGATTCTATAGGGTTTCTTCTTTTCTTTAATTAAAAAGCCATTACAATAAACTCTATGATCCAAAGGAATTGTATGAATTTCAATGCAATTATCTTCATAAATCAATTCAGAAACTTCACTTTGCAAAGGGTGAAAATGAATGTCAAATGCTAAAGTTGTTTTACTATGATGTAATTGGTCGTAGATTATTTTTTGCAAAGGTTCTGGAGCATACAGATTTAAACTTTTAGTTCTACCATTTAAATGCATTGAAGAAAGTAAGCCCATCAATCCCAAATAATGATCTCCATGTAAATGAGAAATTAAAATATGTTGCAATCTATGAGGTTTTACTTTGAACTTTTGCATCTGAATTTGAGTCCCTTCTGCGCAATCTATTAATATATGTCTCTCAAGCACATTAATATACTGTGAAGTAGGGTTTCTATGTAATTTTGGAATAGCACTTCCACTGCCTAATATATGAATATCAAAAATCATTGTAAAAAAAATCCCTTCAACTTATAAAGAAGAAGGGATTATATTATCATATTTATAAATATTATTTGCTAACGATTAACTTTTTAGAAATCGTGTTTTTACCATCTGTAATAGTATAGAAATATACTCCATTTGGAACATTAGATGCGTCAAATTGAATTCTATTTAAACCTTTAGTTGTGCTCAAATTTTGAACATTTACTATAGCACCCAATAAATTAGTAACCGTAAAAGTAACCTCACTATTGTATCCCATTGCAAACTCAATGGTAGTATTACCATTGGTAGGATTAGGATAAGCAATCAAAGATTTCATTTGGTTATTTCCAACTTGCTCAACACTTACGGGTGTTTGCTCGGCAATTACTAAATAATATCCATTGTAAATAGTTTGACCAACACTAATAGGAGGAAGAAACGGACTAATAACATTAACGATGTATCCAGTTGCCTCGATTGTAAGAGGATATGAACCTACTTGAGCAACTGTTGGATCAGAGGTACTATATAAATCTACACATCCAGAAGTTCCACCAGGAAATTGACAATTAGAAGGATTACAAGTAAAACTAAAATTTGAAGGAATACCAACAACATTATCTAGTTGTATATAAGCAATAGTTACATTAGCTCCTGTTCCTGGATCTATTGTATCCAAAGGTACGACAAAAGTAAATATTTCACTATAAGGTTGTCCAGTGTAAGCGACAGATAAGTTTGTGGTTGTATCTGGAGAAATACCACTGTTCACTGAAGGATCTGGAGTACATTGTGCACTTGCAGCAAAGCCTAAAGTTATTAATGCTAAAGAAAGTAAAGTTTTTTTCATATATTCATTTTTAGTTTAAATTATTAAATCATTGCTTTAGCATCATCTTGGCTATTGGCAATATTTAATACATTATGTAATTGAGAAATCTCAATCAATTTTTTCACATTAGGTTGTAAACCAAATAAAACTAATTTGCCATTTTCTTTGAATAATCTGTTGCCCACTAACAAGGCACTTAATCCTGAAGAATCACAATATTTAGTTTCAGTTAAATCTACAATAACAGATTTCGTTCCAGATTTTTCAAGTACTACAAATTCAGATTTTAAATCTGGAGCCAGTAAAGTATCTAATTTTTCTGCATCAATTTTAATGATATCAAAACCATTTGATTTCTCTGTTGTTATAGGCATGTTTAACGTTTGTTTTAGTTTGTTGTTCCCGAAATTAAGATTTTTTTTTTAATTACGATATAAAATTTAGATTTTTTATATTAACAAAAAACTATTTATAATTAATCTCTATTGATCTTTGAAGCTAATAAATAGATGACAGCCATTCTAATTGCTACTCCGTTTTCGACCTGATCTAATATAATAGACTGCTTACTATCAGCAACATCAGAAGTGATTTCCACACCTCTATTGATTGGTCCAGGGTGCATAACTACAATTTCTTTGGAGAGGTTATTTAAGATTTTTTTGTTCAAACCAAATTGCATTGTATATTCTCTAATAGATGGAAAATATTTAATCTCTTGACGTTCTAGCTGAATTCTCAACATATTGGCAACATCACACCACTCAAGAGCCTTAATTAAGTTATGCTCTACTTTTACATTTAAATCTTTAATGTATTTGGGAATTAAGGTAGTTGGTCCACAAACCATAACTTCTGCCCCTTGTTTTTGAAGGGCAAAAATATTCGAAAGCGCTACTCTACTGTGTTTGATATCTCCAACGATGACTACTTTTTTTCCTTCTACCCTTCCTAGTTTTTCTCTTATCGAATACGAATCCAATAAAGCTTGTGTGGGATGTTCGTGTGTTCCATCTCCAGCATTGATAATTTTGGCTTCAATATGTCTTTCCAAAAACAAATGTGCACCTGGATTGGGATGTCTCATCACTACCATATCCACTTTCATGGAGAGAATATTGTTTACTGTATCTACCAATGTCTCTCCTTTTTTGACACTTGAAGAAGCTGCACTAAAATTGACTACATCTGCAGATAATCTTTTTTCTGCTAATTCGAAGGAAAGTCTTGTTCTGGTAGAGTTTTCGAAAAATAAATTGGCAATGGTGATATCTCTCAAAGAAGGAACTTTCTTTATCGGACGATTGATGACTTGCTTAAAACTATCTGCTGTTTCAAAAATGATTTGAATATCTTCTGGAGTCAACTGTTTGATTCCTAATAGGTGATTTACGCTTAAGTCTCTCATTACACTTCTTCGTTTTTGTTATATAGCAACACACAATCTGTATCTTCGTTTTCTCTCCATTGCACTTTTACATATTCTTGATCAATGGTATCAACCGTTTTTCCAGTATAATTAGGTTGAATCGGCATATTTCTTTGAAATCTTCTATCAATAAATGCCATAAACTCAAAATTAGTTGGACGACCATAAGTAAGACATGCTTCCATTCCTGCTCTTACTGTTCTTCCTGTAAAAAGCACATCATCCACGATGATTACATTTTTGTTTTCAATGGAGAAATCTAAATTTGTAACCGATGGAATTTTGGGTTGGGCCGTTCTTCTGAAATCATCTCGAAAAAAAGTGATATCCAAAGCGCCAACTTGGGCATTGATATTGGCAAGATTCATCAATTCTTCTTTGAGTCTGTTGGCTAAAAAAACACCTCTGGGTTGTAAACCAATGATTACAGCGTTTGAAAAATCTCCGTGATTCTCTATCAATTGATAGCAAAGTCGCTTGATGGTGAGTTCAAATTGCTTGCTGTTGAGAATGATTGTTGGCTCCATTTTATTAAGATTGCACAAAAATAACATTTTTAATGTCCAATGTAAAATGAATGTGAATTATTTTATGAAATTGTTAATTTGAATTTTCAAGAATGACGTGTAAACGAAAGTTTTTTTGTCATGTCGACTGTAAAGGAGACATCTATAATTTTATTACTTGTAAAAGACAAGCGGCTTTTAAACTTCTCCACAAGCAAAGACGCTTTGGCCTTTATCTATAAGTCGAAGTGACAAAGCTAAATCTTTAAACAGTGTTTCAAAAATGATTTACATATTAATTCACTACAAAATATTCACTTCTCTTTCAAGCGTTACTCCGTATTTTTCTTTTATAGAAAGGATTATTGCTTCACTCAAATCATAAATTTCTTTGCCTGTTGTGCCACCGTAGTTGACAAGTACCAAAGCTTGTAGTTTGTGAACTCCATAATTGCCAATGGTTTTTCCTTTCCAACCCGCATTATCTATTAACCATCCAGCAGCTAACTTATAATGTGCTTCATCCACTTCATAGGCCACAACATCTGGATAATGTTTTTTTATGTTTAGATAGAATTCTTTTGTAACAACAGGGTTTTTGAAAAAACTGCCACTATTACCAATTTCTTTTGGGTCTGGCAATTTACTTTTCCTTATAGAAATCACTGCATCACTAACATCTTTGGGAGTTGGAGCATTTATTCCCATTTTGGAAAGTTCTTGCTCTATGGCTCCATATGAAGTATTGGTTTGGTAATTTTTATTCAATTTAAAAACTACTTTTGTAATAATATACTTTCCTTTATATTTGTTTTTAAAAACACTTTCTCTATATCCAAATTCACAAGCATTATTATCAAATATTTCTATTTCTAAAGTTTCTAAATTTAAGGCTTCTAAATGGTCAAAATAATCTTTAATTTCAACACCATAAGCACCAATATTTTGCATTGGACTTGCACCCACACAACCTGGAATCAAACTCAAATTTTCGAGCCCATAACAATTCATTTCTAGTGTTTTCAAAACAAAGTCGTGCCAATTTTCTCCTGCAAAAGCGCTTACCCAAACATTTTCTTCCGTTTCTCTTTCGATTTTGATTCCTTTGACGTTCATTTTAATCACCAAAGCATCAATATTTTGAGTAAGCAATAAATTACTTCCACCTCCTAAAATGAATAGTTTTTTGGTTTTAGCAATTTCAGATTTAAGTACTTCTATTAATTCCTCAAAACTTTCTACCGAGACAAAATAACTGCATTTTACATCTATTCCAAAGGTATTGTAGGGCTGTAATGAATAGTTGCTTTGAATATCTATCGTCATCTTTATTAATTTCTAACAACAAACATACACTTTAATAATTATTGAATTTTTATAAAATTTTAGTTTTATAAAAATGAATTTGTTAGCAATGTGTTTTTCAATTTTTATATACAATAATTTAAAAAAAAACTTATTGTATGAAACATCACATGATACTTTTTGTTAAAAAGCCATTTTGATAGTTCGAAAAGTTTCTTTTTTTTTTTAATTATAATAAAATCTCCAGTTGATTGGGCTGATTAATGCAGAGGTAAAATTCAGCGAAAATCTGTGTGATTTTCGGGAACAAAAATCTTAAAATCATAAAGTAAACCAAAACCTTACTCACTTACAATCTCCCAAGTGTGATCGGCTAATAATTTCACTGTTGCTTCAAAGATATATGGACAGCCGCTTCTGCCCCAATCTTGAGGCGCTACCATAGATAAAATAAATTTACCATCTTGCTTTTCATACAAATGATAAGTATGGTTGATTAAGGGTTCAAAACGCATTTCTGCTGTGTAGATTTTCTGAGAGACTTCTACCCTATCTTTAATTTTGTTGGCTTGCTGTGCCAAAAGTTCCATTTGTTGCTTTATTTGCATCAACTGAATATCTGTTTGATGCTCCATAGCAGACAATGCCCTTCCTTTTAATTTTCCTTGCTCAGTAGGAACCACAGGAAGACTGCCTCTGTGGTGTCCGTAAGTCAAGTTACTCGGGTCTTCTGTGATGTGGTCTTTATCTATTGGATTGATAAAATTTTCTTTGCTATCTTCCATTAATTTTGCTAATTTTTACTAAAATACAAAAGTTTGCATTACATTTAAACTTTTAAACCCATAAAACAATAAAATGTTTAATGAATTCACAAGAAAAACCTTTTAAAATATATAAATCTTCTGCTGGCTCTGGAAAAACATTCACTTTGGTACTTTCCTATTTGACAATTATTTTGAAAGATGCAGAATTAGATAAATTCAAAAAAATACTTGCCATTACATTCACCAACAAAGCAAGTAAAGAAATGAAAGAACGTATCTTGGAAGGACTGGAAAAGTTAAGTTCAGGCGAAGACCCCAATTTTTCGGATGTTTACCAAAAAACCACCCAACTTTCTCTAGAGCAATTACAAGAAAAATCAAAAAATCTTCTCAAAAGAATCTTACACAATTATGGTCAACTGAATATTCTAACGATAGATAAGTTTGTGCACAAAATCATTCGTGCATTTTCTAGAGAACTGGGATTAACTTCCAATTTTGAGTTAGAAACCAATGTAGATGAGTTTATTAATCGTTGTATAGACGAACTTTTAGAATCTGTGGGAGACAACCCGCAACTCACCGAAACACTCATTACTTACAGTCAAAGTTTGGTTGATGATGACCAACTTCAAGGTATAGAATATGTTTTGGAAAATCAAGCCAAACTGCTCAAAACCAATGAAGGAGAAGCCGCTTTGGAAATTTACAAAGAAAAAACACTTGAAGATTTTAAAGAAATTCAAAAAAATCTCACCTCAGAGCAAAAACAAATTAGAGTTGAATTGCTCGCTCAAACCAAACACATCAGAGAAATGTTGAGTGGTTTTGATGCAGATGAATTAACATTTCGCAACACCAAAAGTTTTGGGATTACTTTAAAATCCATTGAAAATAATGATAAAATAATTGAATATACGCAAGCCCAACTCAATAATGCCAAGGGTGAAAAATGGTTGGCAAAAGGCAAACAAAAAACAGATCCCGATTTTTATAATCACGTTGAAAGCATTTCAAAGGCATTGAGTGAAGCATTTATAAAACTCTATGACCTTATAAAAAAAGAAAGTTTATTTCATGAAGTTTCCAAAAAACTGGTAGGTTTTTCGTTACTCAACAGCATCAGGCAATTGCTCGACAAAATCAAAAAGGAAAACAACATTATATTTATCAGTGATTTTAATGATATTATTAGCGATGTCATCAAAAATGAGCCAACTCCATTTATTTATGAAAAGATGGGCTCCAGATACAGTCATTATTTTATAGATGAATTTCAAGATACCTCTGTACTACAGTGGAACAATTTGGTACCATTAATCCATGATTCATTAGCCACAAAAAATAAAAATTTGATTGTTGGTGATGCTAAACAATCTATTTACAGATGGAGAGGAGGAGATGCACATCAATTTATTGCGCTTCCAAATGTTTCTGGAGCAATTGCAGATATTGAGTTTATCAATCAATCATTTCAAGAAAATGGAAAAGTAGAATCGCTTCAAGATAATTACAGATCTGCCGAAAGCATTATTGATTTCAATAATTGGTTTTTTAAAGAATTGATAACGAAATTATCAGATTTTCAGATGCTTACGGAAATCTACAAAGATGTATCTCAAAACAAAATCAAAAAAGAAGCCGGTTATGTAAAAGTGCAAGTGTATACTTCATCTAACAATGAAGATGACAAAGAATTGGAAAACAATCCATTAGAAATACTGCTCAACAACATCAATGAATGTAAAGAAGATCACATTCCATTTGGAGACATTTGTGTACTTATAAGATCCAACAATCACGGTGTGAAAGTGGCTAATTTCTTAAGTCAAAACAATATTGATGTAACCTCACAAGACAGTTTGTTGCTTTCAGAATCTCAAACCGTGAAAAGTATCATCAGTTATATCACATTATTGCATCAACCCAATGATGAAAACATGCTCAAAGCATTCTACAATAATCACAAAGGTATTTCTATCATAGAATTATTTGAAAAATATCGGATACCAAATGAAAATTCACCTTTCTTTAATGATGGTTTTAAATGGCAAGAATTTATAAATGACCATTTACCAGAATTTGATAATGAGTACTTTCAAACACTTTCTATTTTTGACCGTTTAGATTACATAATACCATTGTTGGGTTTTTCTAAAAAAGATATTTTTATAGATAAACTACTCAATCTCACCTACGATTTTCAACAAAGAAATGGTCATGGAACGGGATATTTTTTAGAATATTTCGAAACTCAAAAAAACAAAGTGTCTGTTGCGCCACCTGAGACCAAAAATGCTGTGCGAATCATGACCATTCACAAATCAAAAGGCCTTCAATTCCCAGTAGTGATGATTCCTCTCGACATCATTTCTAATCAACAAGATACTATATGGGTAAAAGAAAAAAGTTTGGATAAAATTGGGTTATCCAACTTTGCTATCCAACTCAAAGAAAGTATCATTACTGAGGAATTAGAACCTCAAAACCATTTCGCTTCAGAACTTAAAAAGTTAGATGACACCAATATTTTGTATGTAGCTTTAACAAGACCCGAAACTCGATTGTATATAAGTCTTATCGAACCTAAGACAAAAAAAACTATTGAACTTCCCAAACATTTATATGCAATTGTTCAAAATCATACAAGTTATGACAACACCAACAAAACTTTGGAAATAGGAAAAAGATTTCAATATGAAAAAAAATCTGAAGTTGTTGAAAACTTGAATAAAGAAGAAACATTTGAATACACCAATTGGAGAAACAAACTCAAATTGAGTCTAACTCCCAGAGCACAACAAGAAGATTTTGAAAATTATTTAGAATTTGAATGGGGAAAAATAATTCATGAAATATTACAAAACACAAATGTTCCCGAAAAAGTAAATATTTCATTACATAAATTTCTTATGAAAAACTTAGAATGGCAAAAACATGAGAAAGATTTGAAACTTTTATTTGATTCATTTCAAAAAAACAAAGAGGTTATTCAAATTTTTGAAAATGGAATGATTTACCTATCAGAAAGAGCCATTATTGATGAAGAAGGGAACGAAATCAGGCCAGATAAAATCATTGAAAAGGAAAATGAAATCATACTTATCGATTTTAAAACTGGTATACCCAAAGAAAAACACAAAACACAAATTTCGAATTACAAAACTTCTTTATCCAAAATTTACACTAAACCCATTCAAATGTATTTAATATATTTGTCATCCGAAAAAACAAAGGTAATACATGTTTGATGAAATAAGAGGAGATTTGAGAAACCAACCCAGAGTTGGCGCTGTCTTGGTTTTAACAGCCATTACTTTGACTATTTTACTAAATATCTCCCCAAGCTTAGAGCAAATTTTTGGTGTACACAACAATTTAGGACCTTCATTCACTACTCGAATGACAGTGCCTTTTGCGCATGGATACAACGAAATAAGTTCATGGATAAGTTTGTTTATCAATTTAATTATGATGTATTTTATTGGAACTTTTCTAGAAAAAATATTGGGAGGTTTCAGGTTTCTTATAGCAGCATTATCAAGTTATATACTTTACATTTTGATTCACAGATGGATGCTTTTAATGGGTAATGGATTTACACCAATCATCATGACTTTCTCAGGAATAATGTTTACTGTTATTTTCGAAGGAAGGTATGTCAAAACCAATACTGTCTTTGACAATTACTACAAAACACTATGGTTATTTCAATTTATAGCCTGGATAGTTTTGCCAATTTTCTTTACACTTATTCCTATTTATTTTGATGCTAACTTCAGTTTATCAGAAAGAATTTTATTTGGAAATATATGCAATGTTTCATGTGGTATATTAGGAATTATTTTAGGATTGGTATTTAGAAATCATATTAGAAAGAAATTAGTACAAAGAACTAGAAAAAAATACATCAAACATGAAAAGTTGGATGAATTATCGTGGATTTTTGCACTAGGTTTCCCTTTGTTTTTAGCAATAAAATTCTTTTTCTTGTGAAAAAAAACTAGAAAAAAGTTTTATTCCCAAATAAATAACTATATTTGCAGCCCTTAAAAATTAATAATTAATCATTATGTACGCAATTGTAGAGATAGCAGGGCAACAATTTAAAGTTGCAAAAGACCAACGCATATTCGTACACCGTTTAAGTGGAAATGAAGGAGACAAAGTTGAATTTGACAATGTTTTACTTATTGACAACGGTGGAAAAATTAACGTAGGCGCCCCAGCTGTAAGCGGTGCTTTAATCAAAGCCCAAATCGAACGTCATGTTCAAGGAGACAAAGTAATCGTTTTCAAAAAGAAAAGAAGAAAAGGTTACCAAAAATCTAATGGTCACAGACAAAAATTTACTGAAATTACAATTTCAGATATTTTAGAAAGTGGCGCTAAAAAGGCAGCGGCTCCTAAAAAAGAAGCAGCTCCTAAAGCAGAAGCAAAAAAAGAAGCAGCTCCTAAGGCAGCAACTAAAAAAGCAAAAGCTTCTGATGCAGACAAAAAAAATGAAGAATAAATTACGAACTTCAATAATAATTTAAGAAAATGGCACACAAAAAAGCAGCTTCGAGTTCTAAAAACGGTCGTGAATCACACTCTAAGAGATTAGGTGTTAAGATTTTTGGTGGTCAAGGAGCTATAGCAGGAAACATTATCATTAGACAAAGAGGTACACAACACCACCCAGGTGAAAACGTGGGAATTGGTAAAGACCATACTTTGTATGCTTTAACTGATGGAATTGTTCAATTCAGAAAAAAAGCAAACAACAGATCTTACGTATCTATAGAGCCTATCTCAGAATAGTCGTTTTATAGTTTATAAATATTTTTAGAAACCTCGACTTAACTGTCGGGGTTTTTTTGTTATTTTCACACTCGAAATTAAAAACAAGATAAAGCAATCAAAAATGTTAGAGGTAAGCAGAATTAGAGAAGAAAAAGAGGTTATCATTGAACGTCTGAAAGTGAGAAACATAGATGTTACTGAAAAACTTGAAGAGGTGTTATCTTTAGATACCAAAAGAAAAGAGACACAACTCAATATGGATAATGATTTGACAGAGTTGAATTCACTTTCAAAAGAAATTGGAAATCTTTTTAAATCTGGAAATATTGATCAAGCCAATGAATTAAAAGCAAAAACAGTAACTCTAAAAGAAAATGCTTCATTACAAAAGCAAAATTTAAGTGAGATTGAAAATGCTATTCAGAAAATACTTTACACCATACCTAATGTTCCAAATGGAATTGTAACACCAGGAAAATCTGACCAGGACAATAAAATTGTTTTTGAGAATGGAAACATGCCCAAGCTTCCTGCTACTGCATTACCACACTGGGATTTAATCAAGAAATACGATTTAGTAGACTTTGAACTAGGTGTGAAAATTACTGGTGCAGGATTTCCAGTTTACAAAGGAAAAGGAGCAAGATTACAAAGAGCTTTAATCAATTTCTTTTTGGATGAAGCCACTAATGCTGGTTATCAAGAAGTGATTCCACCTTTATTGGTGAATGAAGATTCTGGTTATGGCACAGGTCAATTACCAGATAAAGATGGACAAATGTATCATGATGCTCAAGATAATTTGTATTTAATTCCAACCGCTGAAGTTCCAATTACAAATATCTACAGAGATGTAGTGCTTCAAGAAAGTGATTTTCCAATCAAAAATGTAGGATATACACCTTGTTTTAGAAGAGAAGCGGGTTCTTGGGGAAGTGATGTGAGAGGTTTGAACAGATTGCACCAATTTGATAAAGTAGAAATTGTACAATTAGCACATCCAGATAAAAGTTATGCGATTTTGGATGAAATGGTAGAACATGTAAAAGGTTTATTAAATAAACTGGAATTACCTTATCGAATTGCTCAATTGTGCGGTGGAGATTTGGGATTTACTTCTGCCCTTACTTATGATATGGAGGTTTTTTCTGCCGCTCAAGAAAAGTGGTTGGAGGTTAGTTCCATAAGTAATTTTGAAACTTTTCAAGCCAACAGACTGAAATTGAGATACAAATCAGGAAGCAACAAACCTCAATTGGCGCATACTTTGAACGGAAGTGCTTTGGCATTGCCTAGAATATTGGCATCAATATTGGAAAATAATCAAACTGAAAATGGCATCAACATTCCTAAAGTTTTAGTTCCTTACACTGGATTTGATAAAATTTAAACTATGACAGCAAAATTTTTAACTTTTTATTCTTTAATGGCATTGCTTTTTCTAAGCAGTTGCTCTAATCCATATGAAAAAGAAATTAAAGAAGTACATGAACTTCAAGAAGTTATGAAAGGAGTTAAACAAACCTTTGGAACTATAGAATTAGAAAAGGTAACTTTTGCCAAAGAAACGTATGAGAAAAATATTGCTCAAATCAAAAAATATTATAATCCTGATACTATTGATTATAATGTTGTGAACATGTTGGATTTTTATAAAGGAGTGAAAAAAAGTTCCAAAGGCTTTGAAGAAGAATATTTTTTGATTGACGAAAAAATAAAATTTGTAGACAACCAACTTAAAAATCTGAAATTTGATTTAGAAAATAAAATTGACTTTAAAGATAGTTTAGCAATATTTATTCAAAACGAACGTAGTAATATTGAGTTATTACAAAACAATTTGGCAACAATGATTTATAATTATGAGTATATTGTTTCTACGCATGATTCTATTGCTGCTAAAGTTAATTCGATTTTATTCCAAAATGTTGAATAAATTTTCTGTCATATTACTTTTCCTTACACTTCAAATCAGTTTAAGTTGTTTTGGGCAATCCGAAATGGATAAACAGTTGGCATTGAGTTATTATGGAGAAGGAAAATACGACAAAGCTATTTTATATTACGAGAAAATTTATAAAGAAGATCAATCCGCTAGTATTTTCGAACCTTATTTTGATTGCCTATTAAAAACAGAAGATTTTAAAACCGCTGAAAAGATTTGCAAAAAACAAATCAAAAATGCGCCCAACGAACTTCATTTAATTGTTTTACAGGGGAAAATCTATGAGACTCAAAATGACATAGAACAAGCGAATAAGTATTATCAAACTGCAATTGACAATATTTCAAAATCTACACCTCATAAAGAAATTAGCAAACTTGCCACTGCATTTGAAAGAGAAAACAAACTAGACTATACGCTTGAAACATACATAAAAGCCAATGAGTTTGCAGCAACCAAAAGCATGTATAATAGAAACATTGCGATGATCTATGGAAAGCAAGGCAAAACAGAATTGATGATTAATTCTTTGTTAGATATCATTGAGGAAGATCCTAGATTTATGGTTTCTGTACAAAGCTCTCTTTCCAGCAGTATTGATTTTCAAGAAGATCCAAAAAAAGTAGAAATTCTCAAAACGCAACTCATCAAAAGATCTCAAAGCAACCCTAAAAACACTATTTTCAATGAAGTTTTGGCTTGGGTGTATTTAATGACTGAGAATTATACAGGGGCATTTATACAACTCAAGGCTATCGACAAAAAAGAACGCAACGATGGCGCAAGAATTCAAGATTTAGGCATTACATGTATCAATAATGAAAAATATGACGATGCTGTTGCTTGTTTTGATTACGTAATTGAATTAGGACCGAACCAACCTTATTACAGAGACGCTAAAATCTACAAACTTTCAGCGCTCAAAAAGAAAATTATTGGTGGCGGAAAATACACAAATGAAGAATTATTAGCACTCAAAGAAAATTACGAGCAATCTTTAAATAATTTAGGTAAAACACCTTACTCTATTGAGCTGATTAGAGAACTAGCACATTTAGAAGGTTATTTTTTAAATAATCCAACAAGAGCTATTGAACTATTGGAAGATACAAAAAAAATCAGTGGACTTCCTCAAAAAATAAGAGCAGAAATAAAAGTAGAAACAGGAGATTTCATGGTGATAAACGATCAGATTTGGGATGCATCATTGCTTTTTATGCAAGTAGAAAAAGAATATAAAGAAGATAAAATTGGACATTTGGCAAAATTTAAAGCCGCACAAGTTTTTTACTATGCTGGAGATTTTGAATTTGCACAAGGGCAATTAGACGTATTGAAGGCTTCCACTTCAAAATTAATAGCCAACGATGCAATGGAACTTTCTATGTTGATAACGGACAATTACAACATGGATACAACCCAATTGACAATGAGATTGTATGCCGAAGCTGAGTTATTGATCAAACAACATCAATTCGAAAAAGCAACCAGCAAGTTTGATAGCATTAATGAAATGTTTAAGTTCCATTCTTTGAATGACGAAATTTTGTGGCAAAAAAGCCAAATAGCACTTGCTAAGCAAAAAATTACTGAAGCAATTAAGTTTTTAGAAGAAATTGAAATGAACTACGGAACAGATTTATTAGGAGATAACGCTGTATTTAAATTAGCTGAGATATACGACAAAATCCTTGACGATAAAGTTAAAGCAAAGGAATATTACAAGAAAATAATGTTTGACTACAAAGGCAGTTTATTTGGCGTAGAAGCTCGAAAAAGATTCAGAGAAATTGGAGGAAGTTCTTCTGATGAATTTACTCCAATTGTGCAGCCATAGAAATTCGTATTCCCCCAATAAATACATATAATTTAGAAATTTTATATAAGTTTTTATTTTACAGCAAAAAATCCATTCAACTCTAGTTATTTATCTATTTTTGCAGAGGAATAGAAGTAAAATTTAAATACATAAAGATGCTAGATTACATAAAAGAAGTTTTAAAAAATATGCCCTCAGATTGGTTGAACCTAACCACGCATAGATTAGACATTTATGATGAAAGTAAGGCTAAAACTCAATTTATAGATGAATTTGAATCTTTATTTCGAGAAAACAACGCTTCTGCTGCATCGTTGAGCAACCTTCCAACAGCATACGATTACATTCGTCTTGGACATCCCTTATCTTCTGTTTTAGAATGGACAATTGCCAACTTAAATGATCTCAAATCCGAAAGTGTAATTACTTTTTCCTCGATGACCTCCCCTATTCTATCCATTCTTAGAAAAAACTTATTAGCAAAAAAAAATACGCTTATTGTTTATAATAAAGAATTGCCATCGTTTTTTGACCCCAAAATTGTGAAAGAGGTTTATGGTTATCAATTTGAATTAAAAAAAGTTTCTCATATTGACGAAATCCCTGACTTTGATGGAAGTATTGTTTTTGTTGACTATCCTGAAGAAATTGAAAAAATTACCAATTCTTCTAAAGTTGATTTTTTTATACATTTACATCACAATCTTGGAAGTATATTGATTGTAAATGGAGTTTCAAATGAATCTTATATTTCTGAAATACAACACGTAAGAAGAAGAGAAACCATTTCAATGACACCAGCCAATTGCCTGACTGCACTTCAAATAATTACAGGAAATAAGGATTCTATCAAGAAAGAAAATAATTTTGAGACCAACAAAGTATCTGTTATAAACTCAATTCAACAAATAACAGGTACCAGCACTAAAGCCATTCTTGGATCATCAGGATTATCCATTCAATATGCTATTGTGATGGGACTAATACATGATGCATTAGAAAATCATAAAGGAAAAGCAATCAAAATTGTAGTTCCCCCAAACTGTTATGGAGGCACCAATGATCAAGCAAGAAGAGTTGCTGCATGTATAGAAAATGTGGAAATATTGGATTTACCAGTAGATGGGGACAACAATATGGTACAAAGTATTGATTCCGTTCTAGATAGAATAGCTAAAGAAGATGCTGTACCATACATTATTGCTGAAATTCCTACCAATCCAAGAGTCGAAGTTCCTGATCTTAAAAAATTAAGAGATGTTTTGAGTGCTCCAAGAAAAACTTTAAATGAAAACAATGCCATCGATCCTGTTTTTATTTTAGACCAAACCTTTTGCCCTAATGTACCTTTTTTAGGTGACGGTGAAATTTTATCTTCAGTAAGAACTATAGCTTATGTAAGTGGCTCAAAATTTCCAAGTGGTGGAAAATGCACTGCTGGTTACTGTGTAGCCAATAAAAAGGCAGCACCTTTATTGGAAAAAATTGAAAAACACATCCAACTTTGTGACAACGAAGCAACAGACCTGCAAGTAGAAATTTTAGCAAAACAGTTGCCTTCAATGAACCAAAGGATTGAGGATGCATACAAGAATACAAGAGAATTTGTAAACTTTATCAAAGAGGTTTTACACCAAGCGAAAATCAATTTTGTTTCAGAGGAGTTAGCGCGTCAGGGATTTATGCCATCTGTATTTTCTCTTGATTTACCAACCATAGGTAACTCCCACGAAGAAAGAGAAAACTACAAAAGAAAGTTAAACGACCAATTAATCCATTTGATGATTAGCAAAATACCAAATGAAAGTAAATACTGCGTGAGTTACGGTCAGTTGAAAGGCTGTTATTGGACAATTCCAGCAACTTCTACCCAAGGAACAACCAAAGAAGGTGATAAAGACTATATTGTACGTGTGGCACTTTCTGCTGATATGGACTTAGACCTTCATAAAAAAGTATTCTTAGATTTTGTAAAAAGCATTTAATTAGAGCTTTAACCTAAAATGAAAAAACATTTATTTATCCCTCTATTTGTATTTACACTTTCATGTAACACTGAAAAGGGTGAAGAAAATAATAAAGTCATTGAAAATCAACAAATAACTTCATCTTCAGATAGTCTGATAGATTTAAATCAAAATGTGATTGAAGAAAAAGCAATTCAAAATGAAAATATTGAAGATAAATGGCAAATTGATGACTATGTTGAATTGCTGATGGGAGCAAAAATATATACTTCTTGGGATGAAATTCCTGAGAATTAAACAGCAGGAGCAAGTTTTTATGAAATATTAGATATCAAAGGAGGCTTTGCAAGGATTACAGGTGCTTATGAAGGTGCTGGAGAGTTTGTAATGTGGAGAATGGAAGATGGCAATGATTTAGTTGGGAAAATGTCTATGGGATGTGGTCCTGCATGTGACTATTCCTATCAATTTTATGTTTGTAATAAAGAAACAACCCAAAAGATTGAATTAAAAAATATCATGCCTATTGCTGAAATGGACAAGCATAAAGTGAAAATGCATGAAAAAGCACTGAAAAAATTTAATCTTGACTATCCAGAAGATATTTCTTACATCTTTAACTTTCCTAGAAAAGGAACTTCAATGGAAGTTGACATTCAGTTAGGAGCCGATGAAGTGCATGTTCCAATCTTAAGACTTTCTTGGGATAAAAGCAAGTTCAATATTGAGCAACTTTATGAAGAAGTAAACGAAAAGACTTTTTATTAGTGATAGAATTTCTTCATATTTTTTTTTTAAACATCAATAATATCATCTGAAACATTGGTATCTGTTTTGTTTAAAAAAAGATACCAAACTACAAGACCTGCTGGCAAATATGAAAACAATAAAGTCAACAAAATATAAATAGACTCTTCATCAAATCCTATAATAAAAACAAACAATAAAGCACAAAAAAAATAAATTGCTCCAACAATTAAATGCAAAAGCATCATTTTTTTCTTGTATATTTTTTTATCTAAAATATTTTTGGAGTAACGATTATTGTAAATAACAAAGGATATTACCGCTGGAATAGAAAAAGCAGCGGCAAACATAGATCCTAAAACTAAAATTCCCAAAAATGAATCCATTTCCAAATTATTATCATAAGTAGCAACTACAAAACTTAAAATGATACTTCCTATCACTATTGTACTTAACCAACTTATTACTATTTGAGTATTATTCACTTTTTTTAATATTTATGTAAATATAAAAATAATTAAATAAAAAACTACTTTTTAGAAATGTCTAAACATCATAAATACCTTAAATGAGGTAGTGTTTTAAGATTATAAATTAGTTAATTTTGCGGAATTATTTTGAATTTAAAATTGACCTTAGATAATCTAAAAATAGGACAAAAAGCCATCATAACCAATGAATCAATTGATATGTTGCCTTTAAAATTGGTTGAATTTGGCTGTATGAAAGGAAGCGAAATAGAAATACTACACTTTGCCCCTTTCAAAGATCCTATTTACATCAAAATGAATGAAGCTCACATTGCCATTAGAAAGGAAGTAGCACGATTGATAGAAGTAGAAGTAGCAATAGCAGATAATTAAATGGTGGAATCGTCCAAATCAAAAAATATTAATGTTGTTTTAATTGGTAATCCTAATACAGGAAAAACTTCTGTTTTTAACAGACTTACGGGAATGAACCAAAAAGTAGGCAACTAT
>CAWUIK010000023.1:0-34011 GCA_963922585.1 uncultured Flavobacteriales bacterium
AACCGCCAAAACATGTGTAGCACCTGCACTTGAATACGAGTGTTTTAATTCCTCTCCCAAGTCATCTTTATAGCCCAAAATTAATGCTGAAGCAACAGCCATTTCATTGCCTTTCAAACCATTTTCTTCTAAAATTTGAAGCAAATGATTCCTAATTCCTGCAGCATATGAAATAACAGAAAAACCTCCTTGTTCCAAGAGTTTGTAATTCTTACTTGAAACAAATCCTTGTTGATATATTTGATTGAATTCTAGATATTGCTTATAGTTGAATTGACCAGGATTTAGAGGAGGCGCTATGTTATTCAAATCGCTTTGAATATACAATTTATCCCCTTGCAACAATTTTCTACTTATGCTATCTTTTTCAAAATATAGAATTACATTTCCACTTGATTTTACCGCATTAAATTGGGTATCAATACAACTAAAAACATTTGCAATTATTTGAACAGAATTGGGTTTTTCTTTAGGAATTTCGACAATCTCAATTAAATATTCATTATTTTGAGTAATCTTTTGATAATGAATTGATTCATTTTTAGCAGTTTTAAATACGATGAGATTTACGCCTACTAGGAACATCACAAAATAAAACCACCCACCAAAGAGTAATTCTTTATTGAGTGTTGGTTTTTTCTTAACCCCAATCAATATTATAACTAAAACCGAAAAACTGATTCCTAAAACATATAACCAATTATGACTGTTTAAATCTTGATAAATTGCAATAAGAATTCCTGCAATCATTGGTAAAATGATCCTGATAAAAGGTACATTTTTCCAATTGACCATTTTATTCATTTCGACTTTGCAATTTCATTAATTTTATCAATCCATTATTCCCCACTCCTACTCCGTTGATTTCGTCTGCAAATTGGATGGCATTGAACCCAAGCGAATCTAGAAAACTCCAAGAAACTCCGCCATCATAAGTAATGTCTGTCCCTTTGGTGCCTGTAGCAATATAAATATCATTTTTAATATGCGTTACGCAACTTCTATATCCCTGAATACCTTTCGATAATCGCCATGTAACGCCTCCGTCTTTTGTAAAAACCTTACTAGAATCACCATCTGGAAACTCCCAATTTCCTCCTACTGCTACTCCATTCAATTCATCTTTGAATGCCATAGCATAAATCCCTGTTCCTATTTGATTTTTGGGCATAGGCGTTTTTTGAAACATCCAACTCTTTCCATAGTCTGAAGTTTTTAAAACTCTAACTTCTTCCGCTCCAAAACCGATATAACCTACTCCATTTCCCACACAAACAATGCTTGTTCCAGATGCGGCAAAACCTCCTTCATTTTCTAAAGGAATTATTAAACTGTCTAGCTCTACTTGCTCCCAAGAATTTCCTTCATCATTTGAAGTGTAGATTAAATGTTGGTCCAGCAATGGATCTCCAAATAAAACTCCAGAACCATTCTCCCAAAAATCCATTCCGTCAAAAAAAGCAAGTGTATCATTTATATTTAGAACTACTTCTTTTTTTTCATTTGTTACTTTAATTATTTGAGCAGGATTCTGAATAGACATTAATAAATGGTGATTTTCAAAGGCATGAGCATCTCTGAAGTGAAGATGAGTGCCTATAGAGTCTAATGTAAATTCATTTTTGGAAAAAGAATGATATATCACACTTCCTTTGGAGCCAGAAATCACAACATTATCTCCTTGTATATTCAAACCTCTAAAATGTTCACCCTCAAAATTTGGTAAATTGGTAATTTCGGAAATGGTTAGTTGAAGTGCGTCTTGTTTTGGTTTTTCAGAAAAACTTTTACCATTTGTAATATCATTGCAAGTACACAATAAAAATATGGCAACAAAAAATAAAACTGGTTGTGAAAGCTTCATCTGTTTGATTTATTGTCAAATATAAATAAACTAATTGATTTCTTTGTACTCTTAACTTGAAAAGTTCTATCTCATATTCGTTAAAAAACAAAGGTTAATCTATCAAAAATGATTTATCCCAAAACTTTATTTACTGCATTTTTTACTGTTTGAATCACTGTTTGAACTTGCTCATCAGTTAAGTTATAGAATACTGGTAGTGTAATCTCTCCTTTAAAATTATTATACGCGTTGGGATAATTTTCCATTTTGTAACCTTTGTTTTTATAAAAAGTTAACATTGGTATTGGAATGTAATGTACGTTTACCGCTACTTGCTGTTCACTTATCACATTGATAATTTCATCTCTTTGCAACTCTGTTACATCCATTATTCTCAACATATACAAATGATAGGAAGTAATTTTATCTTTATTTTCATAGACAGGAGTTAGAGCCCAAGATTCACTTTCGAAACCTTTTGTATATGCGTCAAAAATTTGCTTTCTTCTTTCTAAAGTATCTTCATAACGTTCCAATTCTACCAATCCAATTGCAGCTTGCAAATCAGTCATATTGCATTTGAAACCGGCTTCGATAATATCATATCTCCAAGCACCTAATTGTACTTTACTGAAAGCATCTTTGGTTTGTCCATGTAAGGATGAAACTTTGAACTGCTGTTTTATAGTAGCATGATCAAATTTATCAGCTACATTGAAACAAACAGCCCCTCCTTCGGCTGTAGTGAGGTTTTTTACAGCATGAAATGAGTAGGATGACATATCTGCTTGATGACCAGTGTATTTCCCCTTATATTTAGCACCAATACTATGTGCAGCATCAGCAATCAACATTATTCTTCCTAATTTTTCTTGAATTGGATTATTAGGTCGAAACTTTGCTTTACATTCTTCAGAATTGATAAGCGAAATAATTTCATCATAATCGGCAGGAAAACCTGCTATATCTACTGCAATAATAGCCTTAGTTTTTGGAGTAATTGCTTTTTTAATAGCCTCTACATTAATGTTAAAATCATTTGGATTTACGTCTACCAAAACAGGGGTTGCACCTCTATGAAACACAACATTTGCAGTTGCACAATAGGTATATGCTGGAACAATTACCTCATCTCCTTCTTGAACGCCCAGCCAATTTAGAATCAACTGCATGCCAGCAGTAGCGCTATTAAGACAAACCATATGATCTGTACCAACATATGTTGCCAACTGTTCTTCAAAAAGTTTGGTTTTGGGACCTGTAGAAATCCATCCAGATTGTAATGCTTCTGTTACGGAATCAATCGTTTTCTGGTCAATTCTAGGTGGCGAAAATGGAATCATATAGAAATGATATTAAATTATTCTGTAAAAATAAACAATTAATTCAATGCAATCAATTTTTCTAATTCATCTTTGAATTCGTTTGCGATATTGTTTCTATTAAAATATTGATCTGCAAATTTTCTTCCGTTGCCGCCAAAAACTCCCATTAATTGAGGTTCATCAAGAATTTTTTGGATGGCTTTTTGAAGTTCTTGAACATTCTCTGGCTCAAAATATAATCCACAGTTTCCATTCTCTATAAATAATTCTCGAGCTTCTCCATCTACTCCTAAAATGAGAGGAATTTCCATTGCTAGAGATTCAAATATTTTGGATGGAATTGCACCTTTGAATAAATCCAGTTTTTTTAGTGGAATTACAGCAGCATCAATACTATTGAGAATTTCTGGCATTTCTGCTTTGGTTACAGCATCAAAAAAGAAAACATTGACTAAGGAAAGTTGATTTTTAATTTGAATTAATTTATCTTTTTCTGGGCCACTTCCCATAAAAATAAACTTTGCTTTCGGATTACTAATTTTATGAGCGGCATGAAGAATGGTCTCCAAACCTTGAGCATATCCTAATATTCCACCATAAAAAAACAATACATCATCACTTTTGAAATCATTGTTTTTTCTCCATTGGGTATTTTTATCTTTGGAAGGTTGAAAATAATTCAAATCAACCCCGTTGGGGAGCCAATATACTTTTTTTTGAGGAAATCTTGTTTGGATATTTGCAACAATTCCTTGTGTTTGTCCTGTTATTAAATCAGATTTTTTGTACAGAAACTCTTCTAATATTGTCGCTAATTTCAAAAAAAATTTATTGGTAACAATCTCCATTTTCTCTGCACTTTCTGGCCATAAGTCTGAAACATTGAATATAAATTTTGCTTTTTTCTTTTTGGCAATTTTGTATGCCGAAATTCCCAAGAACAAAGGTGGAGACTCGCAAAGGACAAAGTCGTATTTATCATCAACTTTTTTTGACCCTGTGAAATAGGAACTCCATACAAAGGAAAAATAATTTCTAAGCCTGCTAACAATCGATTTATTTTGGGAAACATAAATACTTGTTCTATGCACTTTTATTTCTCCTATTTTTTCAAAAGCATATTTTTTACCCACATACTCTTTATGTATGACCATTTGAGGATAGTTAGGCATTGCGGTAATTACAGTTATGTCAACTCCAGATTTTTGGAGTCTAACCGCGAGTTCATACAATCTGTTTTGAGGAGCACCAATTTCTGGCGGAAAATATTGTGTAACAATGAGTAATTTCATTAAATTCTTTTGGTATAACTAAAATCTATGACAAAACTAAGTTATAATTTTAAACCTGAAAAGAATTAGGAAAAACTAAATTTAAAAATCAACTATTTTTTCACAAACATTTTAGTTGCCATTCTATGATCTTGTTCAATTGAAAAATAGTAAACGCCTTTTGCCCAATCGCTACAGGAAATGGCATGAATTTCTTTACTGATATTCTCGCTAAAAATCAACCTTCCATAAGCATCAAACACTTTAACATTAGCATTTTGGCTGTCCATTCTTAAAGTCACCACATCAGAAGATGGATTAGGAAACAAATCAAACTTTAAAGCCTCAACATTTTCGATACTTACAAGTCCAGAAATCAAATTAAACCTTTCGTTTTCCAACACGCCTCTCATGTGCATTGCTTGATCAATTGTGAACATATTTTTACAGGTTTCAGCAGAATAATCCATGTGGTTTTCAATCAAATCAGGTAAATCGTTAGGATCTGGCAGTCCTGCGATACTATCTATACAGGTATTATTAGATGTATTACAGTCAAATTCACTTTGATAACCTTGATTAGGCGTATCAGCCATTCCGTCATCTTCGCCACAACTTTCTCCTCCAAACAATCCTCCTCCATCTCCCCAGATGTGTCTCAATCCTAAAAAATGTCCAACTTCATGTGTTGCAGTTCTACCAGCGAATTCAACATTTCCACCTCCACCGTTTGGATCTGGATACGGCACTGGATTGTTGTCGCCTACGGTTCTAAAATCTAAAACGACTCCATCTAATTCAGGACTTGGAGAGGAACTTCCAGATGGCCAATTGGATAAACCTGCAGGAGGATATGCATAGCCAAATAATGCCCCAAAAGTATTTTGTAGTTTACAAACCCAAATATTCATATAATATTCAGTATCCCAAGCATCACTACCGCCTTCAGCCGATCTTTTTACTTTATCAGGCAATCCTGAAAATGTAAGCCCAAAAGTTTCGTTGGTTTGAACTCTTTCTATATGCACTAAATTATATTGTATGTGCGGATTTCCTGCTACAGAATGAAATATAGGTCTAAGATTAACGGTGTCAGCGTTTGTTCTATCAAAATCTGCGTTGAGAATATCCATTTGATTGTAAATTACAGAATCTGGAATATTTTCTTCATTTTCTTTCCAAACTACATGCACCACAACATTTACAGTATGTACTTGTCCACTTTTGGTTGAAAATTGATGTGAATTTTCAAAAGCATTTTGCATCGCTTGTTTGAATCCAGGATATTGATTTTCCAAAACATCTTCTGTGTATTTAGCATCATTTATAACTCCAGTATTTCCCATAACATAATCAGCAGGATTTTGCGCAATTAAAGATTTTAATAGAAAAGTTAGGATCAATATAAAAGTAAACGACTTCATATTTTCTTGTGGTTTTAAAATTATATTCAGCAATTTTAGGAAGAATTTATAAATTTTGATGAAAAATTACATTGTTGGGGCAAATACTTTATGAACGGGTAGTTAATGATTCATATATCTCAAGTAATTGATTTAAATTCTTTTCGAATTCGAATTTGGACTTTACTAACTTAACTCCATTTTGGCCCATTTTTATTCTTAAAGTTTCATCACTTAACAATTTATCGACTGCATTTGCAATGGTTTGCGGTTGATTATCATTTATTAAAAAACCTGATTCTCCATCCTCAACGACTTCTATCATCCCTCCTTTCTTATGCACTAAAACTGGTATTCCACAAGAAGAGGCTTCTAAAATTGACACTCCAAAACTTTCGTTATGAGAAACATTTACGAACACATCCATTTGTTGAAGTTTTTCTACTACTTTTTCATGTGGTACTTTTCCTTCAAAATGTATTTTATGAGAGATTTGAAGTGTTTCAGATAATTTTTTATAATCTTCTAGTTGATTTCCACCGCCAACAATTAAAACTTCAAATTTTTTATTTTTTATTAATGGTATTGCTCTAATAAAATTATCAATAGCGTATATTGGAGTCATTGTTTTTACAACACCAATAATTAACTTTTCATCCTTCTCTTTTTCTTTTGGATAGAATAGATTAGTATCGATTCCAAAATATACGACCTCTACATTTTTATTGGTATATATGTTTATTTCTTTAGCCATCACATAACTAGAAGATTGAATACTATCAGCCTTTTTTAAAACGTATTTTAAAATATTTTTTGCAATCCAATTCTTTCTAGGAAAATAAAAAACATCTGATCCCCAAAAAGAGACTACCAGAGGCATTTCTTGTTTGGAAAGCGCCCCTACAAAACCATAACTTGAAGCATAATGGGCATGAACAATATCAAAATCATGCTCTTTTAAAAGATGCTTGATTTTAGAAAACGCAAAAAAATAAAACAACTTTTTAAATGGCTTGTTGCTTTCATTTTTAAAATAACTATGAATAGAAATTTGAAGTCTATTACCCCATTCATCTTTACAAGGGTAAAAACTAAACACACTTACTTCAAGCCCTTTTCCTATGAGTCCTTCAACCCATTTTCGAGTATGTGAAGAATTACAATCACCTAAAATCAAAATATTATTGCGGTGCATCAGTAAATTTTATTTGATTGTTAATAATTGTTATTAAAACTGCCAAAATAACATAGTAAGGTAAAAAATAATGATTAGAACTAACGGACATAACTCCAAAAAACAAAACAAAAATTGATTGTAAAAATTTGATTCTTATTTCTGTATCAATTTTACTTTCTTTTACAAAATAAAAAATCAATTTAAAAAAAACAAAACCATATAAAAGAATAACAATCACACCCCCATTAGCGGTAATTTCTATCCAATAATTATGAATATCTGTTATTCCATTTGTTTTGTGAGCAATGCTTTTACTTTTTACATTTATATTTCCTGCGCCTACTCCAATAAATTTTGAATCAAAAAATTGTTTGATCCCAAAAAGATACAATTCCTTCCTCATTGCACCACTAGAAGATTCATCGAGATTATTTTCCAACTCTTCAGGCAGTTGAAATTTATTGCTAGGAAAACGAATATTCTGACCCGTTAGAGACACAAATATTTCATTTGACTTAACAGCCAAGATACTATCTGGAAAAGACAAAATAGGTACTACAATTGTAAAACCAATGAGCGCTATAAAAAGTAGTTTAATTTGATTTTTAAAAACATATAACAAAACACTAACCAATAAAATCATTACAATTATTTTTGAACCTGAAAATAGCAATAGCAATACAAGTGGCACAATGAAAGCAATGTTTTTCCATTTCCAATCCAAGAAAAAAGGTAAGATAGCACCTATTATGTAAGCAAGGTTGTTGGTGTTCCAAAAAAATACAGAAGGTGTAGAATCAGTATATCCTTTTATCAATTCTATTTCTCTTAAATTAGAAATTAAATCTGGCCTACCAAAAAAAGTAATTATATCAGAATACTTGGAAATTGGCCATCTAAATGCTGTAAAAGACTCCAAAAGCCCAATAAAAATTATCGTTATAAGTATTGGAAATCCTACATATTTGATATAAAAAATTAATTGATTTTTAGTCTGTATAAAAAACTGAACTGCTAATATTATAAAAAGCCCTAGTGAATATTGGATGATGTAATTTATAGCTGCAGATTTACTTCCAGACCAAATCACAGAAATGATGAATACAAATAAAATTCCGACAAAGGCTAAATTAGTTTTTCTCATCAAAATTTCTTTAATCTGATTTTTGAATTTCTTATTCAACAAAAAATAAAGAATAAAAACCGGAACAAAAAGATGAAAGAGATATGCGCTTTTATAAGAAATTCCTACTCCAATGATTGAAGTGTATAAAAATAAAACTCCAAGATACTTCTCATAATCATTTGTATTAATAATCTTTTTCAGCATTTGTCGATGTTTTGATGAGCCAAAAATATACCCAAAGGTAAAAAATGACTTGTGATGCAGAAATAATTATAAAACCTATTTTAATATCTTTAAAAAGGGTACCTGCTAATAATATGGCAACAAATATAAGAATATTGCTAAATAAATTAATCATCCAAAAAGCAAATTGCTTTTTCAGAATTATAGCCAATTGTGAAACTGGAGAAACAACAAAATTAACAAAAAGCCATGGCGTAAGATATCTTGCATACACTCCTGCTTCGGACCATTTTTCTCCAAGAATAAATGTAAAAACGACAGGAGCGAACAAAAATATCAAAATAAAAATGGGCAGACCAATCAAAAATAACTTTTGAGTTGTACGTTTTACAAATGGTGTAATTAGTTCTTTATTGGCATACTTTTCAGCTGCATTTTGATAGAAAACCTGACTAAAACTAGTTCCAATAATTGCCAAAGGTGCTCTTAATATTCTATATGTCATATTGTAAACCCCCAAAATTCTTTCGAAAAAAAAAGTCAATATTACAATCGATAACCCACTCGTTTTGAGTTCATCAGTTAAAGCATGAAACATATTAATACGTGGGAAATCTCTATGAATTTTTGCCATAGATTTCATTTCGTTATTTGTGATGTCTTTCAATAATAGTCTTTGATTTTTAAAAAAAAGAAATCCTAAATACATAAAAGAGGCAAACAACCCAATAAACTTACTTAAAATTAAGCCTTGAAAATGCCAGCCGAACTTACTTGAGATAACATGGCTTTTTGAAAAAACGCTTTTGATACTTTCCCAGTTAAAAGCAACTGCATTTTTGTTGAAACCTATCAATGCTGAAGAGATACCATCTGCTCCATACATTGAAATCTTGGAAATTGAAGTAATTCCAAATTTTTTGTTTCTATTGTTCCATGCGGTAAAAATATTTACCCCTCCTAATAAAAAAACAAGTAAAGGGATTAAGTACAACCAAACTCCAAGAACTCTTATTCTTTCAAAACTAAACAAATAACCACTTAAAACAAAACTAAGCAAAGAGGTTAATAAAGTGAATGAAATCAAAACTAAAAAAGACAACCCCAAGATATTCACGGCTTCTTTTTGTTCTTTAGGTAGTAAAATTGCTAATTCATATCTACCTGTTGCAAAAATGGATAAAAAAGTAACCAATGAAGAATAAAATGCAAATATCCCAAACTCTTCTGGAGTAAACAATCTACTTAAAACAGGAGTAAGCAATATTGGAACCAATTGAGCTATACTTGTCCCAGTAAGTAGGATAAATACATTCTTTGAAAACTCAGATTTTAATAGTTTTTTTCGCAATTTTAAAAGCCCCTTTATTTTGACAAATGTAAAACTTTTTCCTCGCTGTTCATTTTAGAATATAGAAATAATAGAAAAAAGAAGAAAAATAAAATGCCAGATTGACGTTCCAACATAGATTCAGTAAGACCAAAAATTAAATAAATAAATAAAAATCCAAATAATAATTCATCTCTTTGTTTAATCGCTTTGAAAAATGGAACAACAAAAATTAAAACCAATAAAATCAACCCAAATATTCCTGTGGCTACAAATGTTTGCAAAAACTGTTGATGCGCATCCAATTTCAAATCTGCATTCGTTATATACCCATCTTTTTTGTAGTATTCTACTAAAACATCTTTCTCATTTCCAACTCCCACTCCTAGCCAAAAATGATCTTGTATTACTTTTGAACTAATTTTCCAAGCCACTAATCTTTCTCCTGTACTCATTACATAATTTGGATCCGGATTGGGATAAAATATTTCTTCATAAGATTCTTCAAATCTATCCAATATTGTAGTCGTTTTTGCAGCTATAAAACCTACTAAAACCATTAAAGCAAAAACCACAATCATCGTTAAATACGCTTTGAATTTCTTTACATAAATTATTAAATTTAAGAATATCAAAAACAATAAGGCTAAATATCCAATTTTTGAAGTAGAAATAATTATTGTCCCTAAAAAAAGTAAGGGCATTAAAAATTTAAACATCCAAAAAATAGGTTTTTTATATATTATATATTCTACTATAAAAAGGTGAAGTAAAAAACATGTAATAATTGCTATGTAAGAAGTGTGCAAATAACTAAAGCCAAATTTAAATGAGGGATCTGAATCGCCCACATTAGTGGAGTTAAAGTAATAAATATTTATCAAAAACATTACTACAATCCCAAAAATAGAAGCCAAAAGAACATAATATTTATTTATGTATTCTTTTATTGATGGAAGTAAAAAAGGAAAAATCAAGAGTGATGCTTTAGACTCTAAAGCCTTAATATTTTCAAAACCTTGATTAGAGTATATGTTACTAAAAACTTGAATCAGTAAAAATAATATTACAACAATGTTCAACTTATTTAGAAAAAGTTTCTTTGTATCTATTTCCTTAAATTTTATGGTAAATAAAACTATAAGAACTAGAATTCCCAAAATATAACTCTGAAGTATATTTGAGATAAAAAACATGGATATAAATAAATATATCAAAACACTTTTTATAGACCTAATATTTATTTTTCCTTTGAGAAAACTCATGTCTTTACAAATTTACTCAACGTCTGACTTTTATAAATCATCGGAATCATTTCTATAGAACCTCCAAAACCTCTAAAATACTTTTCAATTTTGGGTTGCATGGAGCCTTCAAAATCAAAAACACTCACTCCAAGAGATTTTGCTTTGAGAATGCCATTCCACATACACATTGGGCCTGCAAATTCATTTTGAAATGAAGCATCATAACCTCCTAACAAATAATACGAACGATGTTGATCATAAACAAAAAAAGTGGCTGCACATGGTTTTCCATTTTGATATGCCACTTGAAAGAAAGCATTGTTTTCAGTAGCAAAATCAAAAATTACTTTTTCAATAAAAGTTTTATCCAAATCTAGTTTTTCTCTGTCAATGGTTTTATAAACTAAGTCCAGCAAATCCTTTTTATTCCCGTTAGTTTCAACAATTAAATCCGATTTTAACCCTTTGTTGATATTTCTCCTTCTTTCAGAAGACATATTTTTGAGTATCTCATCTTCAGATAAATTCAAATCAATGACATAGGTAAACTTTAAAGGCGTTTCGAATCCGCTTTTCACAAAAGGATATAAGTCTTTGAATAAAGTAGGAAAACAAACCTTTATAATGTCGTAATTTAGGGTTTCTAAATAGGATACTATTTCATTGAAAACTTTTTTATAAAAACTTACCTTATTGAAATTGGTTTCGCTATCACAAATCAATATCAACCAATTATATGGACATAAAGGAGGTGCGCTGATCTGAGTAAATATTTTTTTTCTTTTGAACTTCTGCAAATAAAATGCTCCAATCAATTCGTCATTGAGATTTTTAATTCCAATAACTTCAAAATTTTCATGACTCAACACTTCAAGCCATTTTTTGCTAAAAAAAACCGAAGCATCACACTGATTGATTAACGAAAAAAGTGCTTTTTCATCAATCGTGGAATTCATATTTAATTTTGTAATCTTCAAATATTGCTCTTAATTAAAACACGAAATTAAACATTACTTTTGAATTCAAGCTTTTACAACAAATTATATATTGTTGTGATTTTCACAATAAATCTATTTACCTGTTTTTGGTTTTTACCGCCCAATCTGTCTTTTTTAGCACTTGGATAGACAAAATTCTCCTTATTTTTCTCATTCCAATCTCTAAAATCATCTTTTTCCAACATATAGGGTAAAATCCATTTGTAGTATATTTTTTCGGTGATAGGAAAAAACATTCCGTTAACTAATTCTAAACAGAATATTTCTTCATGGTCGCTTAAATCACAATCAAATACTTGAATTGCACCATCCACTTTTAGAAAGTATGGCCTATATAAATCATTCAATGCTTTATATTTTCGGACGATGGATTTTCCATTTTTAGTAATATAGTATTCTATCTCATAACCAGAAAAAGTTTGAGATTTCCCATGATTTGAGACAACAACAATAAGAGAATCACATTTCTTCCCAAAACACATTTTTGCTTTTACCCTACCAAAATATTCTTCACCATTTCTCAATACTACTTTTCCTTGCCCCAATAGATGAAAGGAAACTGAAAAAAAACAGATTGTTAGAATATATCGAAATAAATTTTGCAAAAGAAGAAATTAGATTATATGATATTCTTAATATTTTCTAAAGGCCTTCCAATTGCTGCTTTTTGGTCTTTCAAAATAATCGGTCTTTCCAAAAGAATTGGGTTTTCTGAAATCATTTTTATCACATTTTCTTTATTTAATTCAGTTTTGCTGTATTTCTCTTTGAAAAGAACTTCATTTGTTCTTACCAATTTATCAGGCGTTTCGTTTAAACTATTTAAAATTGTAAGAATTTCCTCTTTAGAAACCCCTTCTTTTAGGTATAAAACTGTTTCGTGAGGAATATTATTATCAACTAAATAATTTTTTACATCTCTGCTTTTTCCGCATCTAGGATTGTGATATAATTTCATTTTCAATTGTTTTTACTAAGAATACAAATTTACAAAAAATAAGACTTAAGTGTACGATTCTTTAAATGTTAATATAAAGTATACGTATTAATAATTTTTTGTTATATTTGTATCTATTAAACACTAAAATTAAAACTATGAAAAAACTATTACTTTCTTTGTCTATACTTATAAGTGTAGGTATTTCACAAGCACAAGTTGCCTTAGAAGTGCTTCAACCTGCATCTATTGCCGGGGGTTATGGTATAGGCTTCACTCAAAATGGTTGGGGATTCCCAGACATGAATGACCCTTTAAATGCCGTTACTGGATTCGTAGAAGTTGCTAGAGATGCAACTGCTGCTGACTCTCTTTGTTGTGACAATTCTGTAGGTGATTTGACTGGGAAAATCGCTTTACTTTACAGAGGTTCATGTCAATTTGGAGACAAAGCTACTTATGCTGAAAACGCTGGAGCTATTGCAGTTATTATTGTAAACAATGACGCTAACGGATTTATCGATCCAGGAGCTGGAAACCAAGGTGGAACTGTTACGATTCCTGTTATTATGATTTCTGCTGCTGATGGTGCTTTACTAAGAAGTGAATTAGACCAGGGTAATCCTGTAGAGGCATTTATCGGAACTACATTTTTGTTATACAATGACAACTTAAGACTTACAAACGGATATGCTCTTGTTCCAAAAATGGGTTCATCTTTAGCAGCAACTTCTCAAAATGCATCAGAATATGAAGTAGAGTTAGAAGCTGTTTATGTAAACGTTGGACAAAACGATCAGTTAGGTGTAACTGCAACTGCTGAAATTTCTTTTGGTGGTGCTACAATATTTACTGATACTTTTGGGCCTTTTGACATCGCTTCTGAGGATTCAGTGACAGTTACTTTCAATACTTTTTCTCAAGCAAGTTATGCTACTGGTGACTACATTTTAAAGTATTCTTTTACCATGTCTGCAACTGATGAATTTGTTCAAGATGATGAATTGGTATACCCATTTAGAATAGATAACGACAGATTAGCTTTGGCTGAACTTGATGCCAATGGACAAACAACTAGTTCAAGTGGAATTAGACCAGCAGAAAGTACACAACCATTTACATCTTGTATTGTATATCAAGACCCTAATGCTTCTAGAAGATCTGTTAAGGCTATAGGATTCTCTGCTTCTACAAGTACTGTTGATAATATTGAGTTAACAGGTGAACTTATGGAGGTTGTTGCTTATGAATGGAATGATGTTATTACTGGTTTAGATGCAGTTACTGTATCTGACATTACTCAAGTTGGATTTGGAGAGTATTTCTATGACGCTGACGAACAAGGTTTAACTGTATATCAAGATTTAGAAACTCCATTTAATATGGTTGACAATCAAAAATATTTATTCTGTGTTACTACCTACAGTAATGATATTTTTGTAGGGTATGAAAACGGTAGAATTTATGATTACAACGAAGCAAAATATGATTTTCCTAACATGTTAATAAATGTTGATGGAGCATGGGGATTAGGTTTTATTAACCCTGTATATCCTGCAATTGTTGTTGAAACACAATCTCCAATCGGAATTGAAGAAAACAATACTGTAGACATCACTCCATTCCCTAACCCAACTTCTGATATAGTAAATATTCCAGTTGAAGCAATGGAAGGATTTGCAGATTTAAAAGTTTTGGACTTAACAGGTAAAGTAGTTAAAAACTTAAGAATCAATACTGCAAATGCTAACAATGTGGAAGTAAATGTTTCTGACCTTACTTCAGGTATTTATGTTTTTAATATTTCATTCGAAAATGGAACTACTTCTACATTTAATGTAGGTGTTACTAGATAATTTCTGTTTTAAATATTTTTAATTTTTAAAGAGACTACTTTCAAAAGTGGTCTCTTTTTGATTTATAGAAATTGTAATTCAACAATAAAAATAATCTAAACCATAGACATCAATTAAAATATTTCGTTATTCTATGCTCCAAACATATGAATTAAAAAAAATTGTAAAAACTGATAAAAGTCATATTTAAAATTGATTAGCGTCATTCTAAAGTTGTTTTATATGTTTCATTTTTGCATTGTAAAATAAACACAAAGAAAAAAAATGGACGCTAAAGACTACTTATATTATGGATTCGGGCAAATTGTTTTCGGTTTGGCTTTTTCTGATGGAAAAGTTCAAATAGAAGAAAAGAAATTGTTAGAAAAAATAATTGACAATCATTTTCTTAAAGATTCTGATGGTAGTAGAGTTTCATCAATAATTTTTCAATTATTAGATAAAAACAACACCTTTAGTGTAACTGATATCTACGAACAAGGTGTAAAAAACATGAGATTGGGTGATCATTATCTTACTCCTGAAATTCTTGAAAAATTTAATTCTATTTTACGAAAAGTAGCAGATGCTTTTCCTCCTTCTACTCCAGAAGAATTAGAAGTAATAAGAAAGTTTTCTAACGATATAAAATGTAACTAATAAAATCAAAATATTATGAATACTATAACTAAAACATCATCTCATACAACTTACCAAACTGAGAAAAAAACAAGTTCGTTTTTACAATATGCTGAAGCACATCCTTATGGCATTATGTCTATGCTTTTGATATTTGTAGGTTATTTGAGCGGCATCACTGTAGGGCTTAGAGGATTTGACAGCGATTTATTTCTAATTGCTATTATTATCCCAACAATGACAACTTTAGCTTTGATACTTTCAGTACAGCCGATAAAATACATTTTAGGTGCAGGAATTATCACAGCAATAATAGATTTATTAATCCTTTTAACACTATTATTTTAAAATGTCGAAAATAATTATCACAAATACAACCACTACAGACACCATCAAAAAATGGTTTACTGAAAAATTTCCTCTTCTAAAAATTGAATTTTATGCTTCAGAACATCAGGTAGGTGAAGGAAATTCAAACTCAAGCATGGTAAAAGAAGACACTGCAGTTTCAGAAATTGGGTTTAATGCAAACAACGATGGCAAAGGAGTCGAGATTATCATTTTTGAAGATTACTCTACCAATTTAGTGGAACACATTTTCAAGTCTAGATTGAATTTGAACATTCAAATTTTTAGATTTTCAAACAACAATTGGATTCAAACTACTTCAACAGATAATTGGACTATTAAAGAACAAATGGAAAGAGCACAATTTCATGAAAATGAAAAAAGTGCATAGAAAAAATAATTTAAAAACTTCATAGTTAAGGAGGGAACTTGCTCATAGGGTTCCCAAAGGTTAGTCAGAAAGGCTTGGGCGTTTTAGAGGTTAAAATCTAAAATTTCTCAAGCCTTTGCTGTCTGTAATATATATTTCGCTTTTTACGATATTGATGAGCCCCTCTTTTTTGAAATCAGAAAGCGTTCGAATCACACTTTCTGAACTTGTACCTACCATAGCTGCCAAATCCTCTCTTTGAATTTTAAAAGTAGTTCCTCCGCTATTTTTTTGATACACATCCTCTAATGAAACCAAAGCAGAAGCCACTCTCATTCTAACACTATCGTAAGCCATTGAAATTAATTTATCTTCTCTTTGTTGTAATTCCTGAGCAAACAGCTGAATTAAAGATTTGGCATCTACAGCATTTTTATCAATAAAGGCTTGTAATTCGTCTTTATGAATTTTAATGACTTCGGTATCTTCCAAGCAACTCACACTGTCGTAGTAGTCTTTTCCTTTCATTACATCCCACATCCCAATCACATCTTCCTCTTTAAAAATATCATAGATGAGTTCTTTTCCATCATCATTTACCTTAAAAGTCTTTACTTTACCAGAAACTATATAATATGCAAAACCAGCATAATCACCTTCTCTGTAAATCATTTCTTTTTTCTCGAAATGAATAGCATTTTTATCTCTGATGGTTTGTTTTACAAAATCCTGAAGGCTTTCTTGAGCAAAACTTTGAGTGCTTATTTCATTTACTTTCTTGGAAGATTTTTGTATTCTAATTTTAATCGAATTCAATAAATCAATTTCGTCAAAAGGCTTAGTGAGATAATCATCTGCACCTAAATTCATACCTTTTCTAAAATCTGTTTTGTCCGCTTTTGCTGTAAGAAAAATAAATGGTATGTCTCTGGTAGTATCATTGTCATTTAATAATTGTCTTGTTCCATAACCATCCAAAACAGGCATCATAATATCACAAATGATAATTTCTGGAATCTCTTGAACTGCCTTTTGAACGCCAACTTTTCCATTTTCAGCAGTAATCACATTATAACCTGCCAATTCCAATATCTCTGCTGTATTTTCTCTTAACTCTTCGTTATCTTCAATTAGTAATACTTTGTGCATTTTTTATTTTTTTTGTGGTAATCTTATAATAAATATAGTTCCTTCATTTAACTTACTTTCAAAAGATATATCTCCTTCTAAAATTTCAACATATTTTTTAACGATATTCAACCCTAAACCAGTTCCCTGAATATTGGAAACATTTTCTGCTCTGAAGAACCTTTGAAACAACTTAGACTGTTCTTCTTCTGGAATACCTATACCAAAATCCTGAACTTTAATGCAAAGATCTTTATTATCCAAATATAACTCTACTATAACTTTCCCATTGGTTTGAGAATATTTTAAACCATTCGAAATAAGGTTTATCATTATATTTTTCAGAATTTTTTCATCTGTTTTGAAAATACAATCGCCTTCACCTAAAAACTCAAAAATCACTTCTTGCCCTTGTTTTTTGATGGACTCCAATTCACTAACGGCATATTCAATAATTTCACAAACATTTACCTCGTTAATCTCGGATTGGATGACATTTGATGAAAGTTTGTCTAGAGATAAAAAATCATTCAAAATATTAGTTAGATTACCTACTGAAGATTTAATTCTTTCTGTATGCTTAAGTCTGTTGGGTTGTTGTTCTGTATTTTCATACTTTTCGATAAGCGAAGCCGAAGACAAAATAGCGCTTAGAGGAGTTCTAAATTCGTGTGAAGCCATGGAGACAAACCTGGATTTCATTTCACCAAGTTCTCTTTCTCTTTCTAGAGCTTTTCTTTGCTCTTCTTCAATGAGTTTTTGTTTGGTAACATTAATCTCTACTAGTAGAATTCGATCAATTACATTCTTTTCGTCTTTAATCCCAACTATATTTAATTCATAATGTTGATTGTTTGATGAAATAGTACAAGTTTGATTGTTCCCTTCTATAACACTTTTTAATTTGGAACTTATCAATTCTTTAATTGAAACATCTAATCTGTTCAAATAATTTGTACCAATTAAATCTTTACTACCGTATCCTAATTTTGCTAATTCTTTACCTTCGGAAAATATATAATTGAATTTTTTGTCCAAAACGTTAATTACTCCATCAGGATAATTCTTGGCAATCATTTCATACAACTGTTGACTTTTTTCCAAGGCTTCAGTCCTTTTGATTACAAGAGATTCTAATTCTTGATTGAGTTGATATAAATTGTTCTTTGCATTGACCAATTCTTTTTCCATTTTAACTCGTTTAGAGACATCAGTAATCAGTCCCAAAACATAGTTATTTCCTTCATTTACAAAATGATTTAAACTTACCTCAACAGGAAAAACAGACCCTTCTTTTCTTTGACCTTGTAAATTCATCCCCGCCATTCCCATAGGTCTCGAACGAGGATTTTCAGTATATCCTTCTCTCAAACCTACATGATGTTTTCTTGCACTTGCAGGAACAAACATTTCTATCTTTTGCCCTAACATTTCTTCTTTCGAATAGCCAAAAAGATCTGTCATTCTTTCATTCACAGCAACAACATCACCTCTATCGTTAACAACTAATAGCCCTTCAGAAGCACATTCAAAAGCAATTTCATATAAGTTCAATGTTTTCAAATTTCAATGATTATAAACATTTTTACAAAGTTATGATAAAAATCATGATATATATTGATATTTTACATTTCGGTTTATTTAAATATTCATTTATCTTTGTGTCAACAAATAAATGAAAAAATGAAAACCATACTTCTTCCTACAGACTTTTCAGAAACTGCAAATAAAGCGCTTGATTATGCTATAAAATTAGCGTTAAAATTTGAAGCAAAACTTCATATTTTAAACACGTATGAAATGCCTCACACTGGTACAACCATGTTAGTAAGTATCGAGGACTTACTTGAAAAAGAATCTTTAAAAGAACTTGAAAAATTAGAAGCAAAACTAAAAAACGAACATCCAGGACTAAACTTCAAAACTATTGCTAAAGCAGGTTCTGTAGCAGATGTTGTAAATAAATATACAACAACAAACGACATTGACCTTGTGTTAATGGGTACGACTGGAGCATCTGGATTTAGCGGACAATTGTTTGGAAGTAATACGGCAAATTTAATTAGAAATGTAAAAACGCCTCTTGTTGTAATTCCTCATGAAGCAGAACAATGTGACCCATGTAAAATTGCCATTTCTACTGACTTCAAATTTGGAGTTGATGATGATATTTATAATAGTATTAGACAAATTGCTTTGGCTTACGGTTCAAAAATTAACTTTATCAACGTTACAGATAAATATAAAGAAGAAGAACTAGCCGCTATTGAAAAAGATTTCGGTTGTGACATCGACTTTGTATATGGTCACGACATTGAAGAAGGCATCAGAGAATATCTTGATGACAAAAAAGTGGACATGATTGTTTTCGTTGCAGAAAAACACGGAATTTTCCACAGTATTTTCAAACCATCTATCTCCAAAACTATGGCGAAAGAGTTGAAAATACCAATGATGATTTTAGCTCAATAATTTACTGTTTTTTTATTTTTTCTCGTTGAGAATTTGTAACTAATTTTCTCAACTCAATAAACACGTCTATGAATTGCAGTCACTGCGGAGATAAATGCGATAATTCTAACATAAAGATAGAAGAACATATTTTCTGCTGTAATGGTTGTAAAACAGTTTTTGAACTGCTCAATGAAAATAATCTTTGTGAATATTACGATTCTGAAACTACTCCAGGTATCAAGATACGAAATGAAGTTTATTATGATAAATTCAATATTCTTGACGAGCCAGAAGTGAGTCGAAAATTCATTTTGTATGAAGATACCAAAATCACAAAAGTAAAATTCAACGTTCCTCAAGTACATTGCAGTTCTTGCATATGGCTGCTCGAAAATCTCAATAGACTTAATCCGAGCATAAATAATTCGGAAGTCAATTTTCAAAAAAAAGAAATACTCATCACTTTTGAAAAAACACTTTCTGTAAAAGAAGTAGCGATCCTCATTGCTTCAATTGGATACGAACCTGTTTTGACAAGCGAAGTACAAGTGAAATCTCTAGCTCATAAAACTTTAGTTATCAAAATCGGAATTGCTGGATTTTGTTTTGGGAACATCATGCTTTTTGCATTTCCGGAATATTTAGGATTGGAAGAAAAAGATTTTAGCAAATTTTTCGGATGGCTTTCTATGTTCTTAGCGCTTCCAGTAATGTTTTATGCTGGAGTGGATTATCTAAAAAGTGCACTCAAAGGTTTTCGACAAAGATTTATCAACATGGATATTCCTATCGCTTTGGGAATGATCACACTTTTTGTAAGAAGTGCTTACGAAGTTATTTCTGAAACAGGAGCGGGATATTTTGACTCTTTAAGTGGATTAATCTTCTTTTTGCTTGTAGGTAAATGGTTTCAATCTAAAACCTACGACACACTTTCTTTTGAACGTAATTACAAATCTTACTTTCCACTCTCTGTCGGTGTCAAAAAAGAAGGCGAGATTACTTCAGTAAAACTCGAAAATCTAAAAGTCGGAGATGAAGTTGTGATTAGAAATCAAGAAATTATTCCAGCAGATAGTATTTTGCAAGAAGGAAACGCTTCTGTAGATTATAGTTTTGTGACTGGAGAATCAGACTATATTTCTGTAAATAAAGGCGAAAAACTTTACGCAGGTGGAAAACATAATGGAAAGGAAATTACCGTTATTTTGACACATAAACCCGACAATAGTTATCTCACGCAACTCTGGAACAGCAACAACTTAAGCAAAGAAGACAAAACCATCACCAAATTAGCGGATACGGTAAGTCATTATTTTACCATCATCATTATTTCAATCACATTATTGACTTTTTTGTTCTGGTTTTTTGTAGATGCTTCATTAATATGGAATACCGTCACTTCTGTGTTGATTATTGCTTGCCCTTGCGCTTTGGCGATGACAATTCCTTTTACACTCGGAAATGCTATGCGTTTTTTGGGAAGAAAATCGATTTATGTCAAAAATATTCAAGTAATTGAAAATTTATCTAAAATCAATCACGTTGTTTTTGATAAAACAGGAACATTAACCCAGGCTTCGGAGAAAAAAATATATTACACGCCTGTTAAATTAGATGAATCTGAAATCAACATTCAAGTAAAGTCTTTGGTTACGCATTCTTCGCATCCACTGAGCGTGGCGCTCAACAAACATTTAAAATCAGTTCCGGCACTAGAAATTGATGATTTCAAAGAAATTCCAAACAAAGGCGTTGAAGGTTTATTGGCAAAAAATGAAATTTTCATAGGCAAATACGACCTTTCTCAATACTCAAACCAAGCATTTCAAGGAAGTACGGTTGCAGTGGTTATCAATGAAGAGTTAGTTGGTTTTTATACGCTCACCTCAACTTTTAGAGAAGGCATTAAATCATTAGTTCAAAAACTGCTTCAAAAAGAATACAAAATATCTCTCATTTCTGGCGATTCTGAAGCAGACGACATCAAAATAAAAGAGGAACTGGGAATCGAAAACAGGCAATTTAATTGTGCTCCTTTGGATAAACTGAACTTTGTAAAAGCCAAACAAAAAGAAGGAGACACAATAGTAATGATTGGAGATGGACTCAATGATGCAGGGGCATTAATGGAAAGTTCTGTAGGAATTGCTGTTTCTGATGATGTGAATTATTTTGTTCCTGCTTGTGACACCATTATGAGTGGAGAAGCACTTCAAGATTTAGAAAAATTACTTCTTTATTCCAAAATAAGTATTCGCATTATTTGGGCAGGTTTTACACTTTCATTTATCTATAATGTCATAGGATTATCATTTGCCGTTTCAGGCTCTCTCTCCCCTATTGTGGCTGCTGTTTTGATGCCACTGAGTTCAATAACAATTGTCGCATTCACATCCTTGACGACCCGTTATTATTTCAAAAAACTTTTTAAAATATGATTTTAATCATATCGTTTTTTGATACTTCTCATAATTGATAATAAGGATATTTCTTCTCTTTGTGTCATAATTAAATGACATTTCTATGACAATGATATTTATGCTTACAGGAATCAGTTTAATCCTAGCAATAGGGTTTCTTTCTGCTTTCTTATGGGCTGTAAAAAGCGGACAATTTGATGATGATTATACGCCATCTGTAAGAATACTTTTTGAGGATTCTGTAAAAAAAGTAAAAACAAATAATAAAACAATTAAAGGAAACAAAAATCACAAACAATGAATGTAGAGAAATTCGCTTACGACAATAGTATTGTCAAAAAGTTTGCCCTTGCCACTGTAATATGGGGAATTGTAGGGATGTTAGTAGGATTGTTAGCCGCATTACAGTTAGTTTGGCCGGAAGCCAATTTAACTTCGTGGCTATCATTTGGTAGAATAAGACCATTGCATACGAATGCAGTGATTTTTGCCTTTGTAGGAAATGGAATTTTTGCTGGAGTTTATTACTCTCTACAAAGATTACTTAAGACAAGAATGTGGAGTGATAAACTAAGTAACATTAACTTTTGGGGGTGGCAAATCATTATTCTTTCGGCTGTACTTACTTTACCTTTTGGATATACCACAGGTAAAGAATATGCAGAGTTAGAATGGCCTATTGATATCGCTATAACTTTATTATGGGTTGTTTTTGGTTGGAATATGATGGCAACCATTTTGGTGAGAAGAGTACAACATTTATATGTGGCTATTTGGTTTTACATAGCGACTTTCGTAACTGTTGCTGTTTTGCATATAGTAAACTCATTTGAATTTCCAGTTAACGCTTTAAAAAGTTACTCTGTATTTGCGGGTGTACAAGATGCACTCGTTCAGTGGTGGTATGGACACAATGCTGTTGCGTTTTTCTTAACCACTCCTTATTTAGGTTTGATGTATTATTTCATTCCAAAAGCAGCGGATAGACCAGTATATTCATATAGATTATCTATCATTCACTTTTGGGCATTGATTTTCTTATATATTTGGGCTGGTCCTCACCACTTACTATATACTTCATTACCAGATTGGGCTCAATCTTTAGGAGTTGTATTCTCTGTAATGTTGATTGCTCCATCTTGGGGAGGAATGTTGAATGGATTGCTTACTCTTAGAGGTGCCTGGGACAAAGTTCGTGATGATGTTGTTTTAAAATTCATGGTGGTAGCTGTTACCGCTTACGGTATGTCAACTTTCGAAGGTCCAATGCTTTCTTTAAAATTCTTCAATACACTTTCACACTTTACGGATTGGACGATTGCTCACGTTCACATAGGTGGATTGGGATGGAACGGTATGTTAACATTTGGTATGTTGTATTACCTCATTCCTAAAATGTATGGGGGAAAATTATATTCTAAAAAACTAGCTAATTACCATTTTTGGATAGCAACTATTGGGATTTTACTTTATGCTGTTCCATTATATTGGGCTGGATTCGTTCAAGGATTTATGTGGCAAGATTTTAATCCAGACGGAACGCTTGTAAACAAAGATTTTTTGGAGACAGTAACTCAATTAAAACCATACTATGCAATGAGAGCTGCTGGAGGAGCATTATATATTGTAGGTGCAATCTTGATGGCATACAATTTAGTGAAAACTGCAGTACATGGAACATTTATCGCTAATGAGGATGCAGAAGCACCAGCATTGGTGAAAAACACCAAAGCACATGATGATGGATATTGGCATAGAGTAATTGAAAGAAAACCAATGAGAATGTTGGTCATCAGTTTGATTGTTATTTTAATTGGAGGAGCGGTAGAAATTATTCCAACACTTATTGTAAAATCAAATATTCCAACGATTTCAAGTGTTCAACCATATACGCCACTTGAACTTGAAGGAAGAGATATCTACATTTCAGAAGGTTGTTACAATTGTCACTCTCAAATGGTTAGACCATTGCGTTTTGAAACAGAACGTTATGGAGAATATTCCAAAGCAGGGGAATTTGTTTATGACCACCCATTCCAATGGGGTTCAAAAAGAACAGGCCCTGATTTGGCGAGGGAAGGGAAAGGGAATAAATTGGCAAAATCAGATTACTGGCATTATGACCACTTAATTAGACCCGCTGAAGTTTCTAAAGGTTCTATTATGCCTTCTTATGCTTTTCTAAAAGATGACCCTTTGGATAGAACATATACAAAGAAAAAACTAGAAGTGATGATCAGTCTCGGTGTTCCATACACTGATAGCACACTAGCCAACTACGAAATGATGATGGATCAACAATCGGATGAAATCGCTAAAAACATCGAAAAAGATCTAAAAGGACTAGGAGTAGAAATATCAGAAGCGAAGTTTAATGAAATTAAAAATTCCAAAATGATTGCATTGATAGCCTATCTTCAAAGACTAGGGTCTGATATTCACAACGAACAAGTAACTGAAAATAAATAATATTATGCTTAAGTATATCAAAAACCATATGACTTCAATTGACGGGATAGAAATCTATCCCATCATATCACTAAGTATATTCTTTATCTTTTTTATTTTGCTCTTTATTTATGTTTTTGCAGGAAGTAAAAAGCGATTTGAAACAGTGAGTATGTATCCTATTTTAGATAAGGAAAGTGATGTCATCACCAATGAAATAAATGATCAAAAACTAAAAAACTAAAATTTAATTAAAAATGAGTTATCAGATAATTTTTTGGATGTTAGTTGCCTCAACCGTAATTTTAATTGCAGGAATTATGGTAATGGCTGGGTCTATCCAAGCAGTGCTAAAAAGCAAAAAAAACAAATCAAAAGACAATAAGGTTATCAAAACCATTTTGGCATTGGTGGGAATGACTTTACTTTCTTCCTCTTCCTTATATGCTCAAGGAAATGAACAAGAAAATCCAATTTTCAACCCTGAGTTGAGTGATGTATTAGGGCTTACTTTGGTGAATATGATTTTACTTTTGACCTTTTTCTATTTCAAAAGTATTTTCAACAATTTGGTACAAGAATACATTCCTGCTAGCGAAGCAAAAAAAAGAAGTCCTTGGTTCAAAATCAACAAAGTGCTTACAGATGCTGTAGAAATTGAAGATGAAGCAGTAATCATGATGGATCACGAATATGATGGCATCAGAGAATTGGACAATAACCTTCCACCTTGGTGGAAATGGGGATTTTTCGCCACCATCGTTTTTGCTTTCATCTATATTGGACATTACCACGTTTTCAAAACTGGTGATTTACAAATTGCAGAATATGACAAATCTATGGAGATTGCCAAAATTGAAGTAGATGAATATAAAAAATCTCAAAACCTAAATGTGGATGAAAACTCTGCTGTGCTTTTAACAGATGCAGGAGACTTAAGCGATGGCAAAAAATTATTTACGCAAAACTGTGTTAGTTGTCATGGAGCGCAAGGTGAAGGTGGAATTGGTGCCAACCTAACAGATGATTATTGGTTGTATGGAAATGAAATTAAAAACGTTTTTAGTACCATAAAATATGGTGCAAAAAATGGAATGAGAAGTTGGGATGATGATTTTAATGGATTACAAATTCAAAAATTAGCTACTTACGTTATTTCTCTTCAAGGAACAGATGCACCAGCAGGTAAAGAGGCTGAGGGTGAGTTTTACGAGAAAATTAGTTTTGAATAAACTTTAAGGTAAAACTTATATACTAATAAATAGCACAAAATGAGTACAGAAGAAAGTTTTAGAGATAAAATCAGTACGGTGGATGAGAAGGGAAAAAGAGTCTGGATTTACCCTAAAAAACCTTCTGGTTGGTTTTACAACAAAAGAAAATTATTAAGTTACTTTCTTTTATTGGCATTGTTCGGAATGCCCTACGTCAAAATCAATGGTGAACCACTTTTGATGCTCAATATTATTGAAAGAAAATTTGTGATTTTTGGTCAGATTTTCTGGCCTCAAGACTTATTTATCTTTGCCCTCGCGATGATTACAATGGTGGTTTTCATTACTTTGTTTACCATTATTTTCGGAAGATTATTTTGTGGCTGGGTATGCCCCCAAACTATTTTTATGGAAATGGTTTTTCGAAGAATCGAATACTGGATTGAAGGTGATTGGACACACCAAAAAAAATTAGACCAGCAACCTTGGAACGCTGAGAAAATCAGAAAAAAAACATTAAAACACGTTATTTTTTGGCTTATTTCGTTTTTAATAGCCAACACTTTTCTTTCTTATATTATAGGATATGAACAATTATGGGGGATTATTCTTTCAGGACCTAGCGCCAGTATAGGAGGATTTATAGCAATTAGTGTTTTTACTACTGTATTCTATGCTGTTTTTGCTTTTATGAGAGAGCAAGTTTGCACAACTGTTTGTCCTTACGGGAGACTACAAGGTGTATTATTGGACAAAAATTCGCTTGTAGTTGCTTATGATTATGTAAGAGGAGAAGGAAGAGCAAAATTCAAAAAAAATGAAGATAGAAAATCTAGTGGAAAAGGAGATTGTATTGATTGTCATCAATGTGTAAATGTTTGTCCTACTGGAATTGACATCAGAAATGGAACGCAGTTGGAATGTGTCAATTGCACCGCTTGTATCGATGTGTGTGACGAAATGATGGAAGGTGTTGGATTAGAGAAAGGTTTGATTAAAATTGCATCTGAAGAAGGTATCAAAAACAATGTGCCTTTCCAATGGACAACAAGAGTAAAAGTTTACGTCACTGTTTTGTTTTTATTATTAGGATTACTCACCGTTTTCCTTATAGGAAGAACTGATGTAGAAACAACTATTTTGAGAACTAGAGGCACGACTTTCCAAAAGTATGATGAAGAACACTTTGCTAATTTATATGATGTGAATATCGTAAATAAAACCAATAAAAAAATGGACATTACACTAGAAATTTTAGAAGGTGTGGGAGAAATAAAAATTATTGGAAAAGATTTAAAATTAGATAAACAAGGTGAATTACATAGTAAATTTATGATTGTAATTGACAAAGGATATATTGACTCTAAGATAGATTATAAAATAGGAGTTTTCAATGGAAAAGAATTGATCGAAGAAGTCAATACTTCATTTATAGGTCCAAATATTTAATTAACAAACAAGTATATGAAATTTAATTGGGGAACAGGAATAGCGATTTTTATAGGTATGTTTATCATATTTATCCTATCGTTTGTTTTCACAGCAGCATACACTCACACAGATTTATACGCTGAAGATTACTATCAACAAGAATTGGATTATCAAACAACTATTGATGCTAAACAGAATGCCCTCATGTTTTCAGATAAGGTTTATTTAAGTCAGGGAAAACAATCTATTGTTGTGCATCTTCCAGAAACTATTGATTGGTCAAAAACCGAAGGATTAGTGCATTTGTATCGTGCTAATGATGCTTCACAAGACAAAACCTACAAAATTTCAACTGAAAACAGTAAAATGATGATTCCTAAAAACGATTTGAACAACGGCAAATTTTATGTAAAAATTGCTTGGAAAGACCAAGGAAAAGACTATTTAATCACTAAAGAAATTGTTTTAGAATGATTTACCTTTGGACAGCATTATCGTTAGGTTTGGTGAGTAACTTCCATTGTCTGGGTATGTGCGGCCCCATTGCATTGGCTATTCCAGTAAAGTCCAATTCTTTTTCTTCTCGATTGGGTAGCATATTGCTGTATAATTTAGGTAGAATTTCCACTTATGCTTTGATTGGAGCAATTTTTGGTTTTTTCGGAAAAGGTCTTTTTCTAATGGGGATTCAACAGCAACTTTCTATTGTGATAGGTGCTTTAATTGTAGCGAGTGCCATTTTGATATTAGCCAACAGAAAAGTAGATTTATTCAGTAAAATTATTCCTTCAAAATTTGTAGTTTTAAAATCCAAAATGCAAAAATATTTGAGACAAAAAGGCTATTTCAATAATTTCATTTTAGGTTTGCTCAATGGCATTTTACCTTGTGGAGTAGTCTATTTTGCTTTGATGGGAGCCCTTGCTACAGGAGGAGTGGTATCTGGAATATTATTCATGACTTTTTTTGGAGTAGGCACGTTGCCTGTAATGGTATTATTGCCCTGGATAAAAGATTACCTTACTGCTGGTTTTAGACAAAAACTACAAAGAACTGTACCCGTTATGCTTTTAGTTTTTGGAAGTTTACTCATCGTAAGAGGCGCAAATTTGGGAATCCCATACTTGAGCCCAAAAATTGAAAAAACAAAAACTACAATAAAAGAAAATGAACCTCAAAAGGAAGAGTGTAAAGTAAAATGTTGCCACTAAATGATTTGAGAATCGTTCACGATTTATTTTGAATCTCAATTTAAATTAGTACTTTAGTGAAAAATTTTATATTATGAAAAACATTTTCACTACTATATTTATCCTTTTTCCAGTTTTATTTTTTACCCAACTTTCTTCTCATAGTTGGACTTTTGATGGACAAAACAGAGAATATTTAATGTATGTTCCTGCTGTTTATGATGGGACTTCTCCTGTGCCTGTAGTTTTTTGTCTCCATGGTTTAGGTGATAACATGACTAATTTTTCGGGAATAGGAATGAATTTCATAGCTGATACGGCTAATTTCATTGTAATTACACCTCAAGCACTTGTTGCTCCTTTAGCTGGCACAGCATGGAATTCAGGTGCAGGATTAAATGGTTTTGTGCTGAATGGAAGTGTAGATGATGTAGGTTTTATTGGCGCTATTTTAGATACTTTAGAAGCTAATTTCAATGTCGATAAAAAAAGAGTTTATTCTTGCGGGTTTTCTATGGGAGGTTTCATGTCTAATAGATTAGCGTGCGAAATGAACGACAGAATTGCTGCAGTGGCTACTGTAGCAGGTACTATCGGAAATACCCTAACTTGCACTCCTGGAAGAGCCGTTCCAACTTGTCATTTTCATGGAACAGGAGATGCTACTGTAGCATATTCCAATAATGATTACGGAATGGATGCTGAAGATATGACATTGTTTTGGGCGACCAATAATAATTGTAATCTAACTCCAACAGTAACTAATTTGCCAGATATTGCTGCAGATGGTTATACTGTTACTCATAGTTTATACTCTAATGGAAATTTCAATACAGAAGTAGAATTATTTAGAATAGATAGTGCCGACCATATTTGGATGGGGCCTAATAATGATATTTTTTACACTATCGAAATATGGAAATTCTTTAATAAGCACACCCACTATCAAAATGTTAGTGTAGACAACTATATTTCAAAAGATAATATCAGTATTTTCCCTAACCCTACTTCTGGATTAGTAAATATTGAAAGTGAAAGTATCAATAATGCTACTATTAAAATTTACAATCTACTTGGAAAAGTTGTTGCATCTGAAATTGCGCTTTCAAATTACAAAAGTTTAAACCTTAATTATCTTCCAAATGGCACCTATTTTATTCAAATAAGTGATGATAAAGGAAACATCTATTCTGAAAAATTGATTTTGTCAAAAGGTTATTAAAAATGGCAATTCAGTTAGATAACGTTTCTGAAACTTTATGGATTCCTCTTTTTGGAAAAGCAATTGAATCGAAAAGACCTTACAGATTAATAAATGATAAAAAAGCTGTTGAAATTGCAAATAAGGCATGTGAAATAGATCCTACACTTCATAAATGGTGGAAAGGTCTATCCCTAGAAAGCCAAGCTTTAATGATTTGGAGAAATGAAGCAATTGATAAGTTTGTTAATGATTTTATATCTAAATTTCCGAATGGGACAATCGTTAATCTTGGAGCAGGGCTTTGCACAAGGTATGAAAGATTAAACAACGATAAGATTACTTGGATTGAATTAGATTTGCCACAAGTAAAAGAAGTTTGGAATCTTTTTAACGAAGAAACAACCAAACATCAATATTGGACCGATAATATTTTCGAAGAAAAATGGATTCAAAAAATAAAACAAATTAGTTCTCACAATGTACTATTCATAGCAGAAGGTTTGTTTATGTATTTCTCGGAAGCTGAAGTGAAATCTATTTTCAAAATGATTATATCTAATTTAAGCAACTCATTTATGATACTTGAAGGGTATTCTAAATTTGTATTGAAAAGACCTCATCCAGATGTTAGAAAAACAGAAGCCAAAAAATTCAAAAATCCTTGGGGAATAAAAACGGGTAAAGATTTTGAAAAATGGTTTCCAGAAATTTCACATATCGAAGATTTGTATTTCCTAGAAAATAAAAAGGCACTCCGAAGAGCGCCTTTCATCCATCAAGTGGGTTCTTTTTTGCCAATATTCAAAAAGGCAGGTAAGATTGTATATTTAAGACTTACTTAATCAAAGTAACATGTCCTTTAAAGTCGTGTTTTTTGCCTAGTTGATCAGTAACAAGTACTTTCCATACATAAACATCTTGTTGAGACATTACTCCTTTGTATATTCCATCCCAACCAACGCCAACAATTTGACTTTGAAAAATTAATTCCCCCCATCTATTAAACACTAGAAACTCGTATGAATTTGGTTCAATTCCAGAAACAACTGGGGTGATTAAATCATTTACACCATCTCCATCTGGAGTAAAAGCATTAGGTACATAAATAATGAACTCTTCTTTTATTTCAACTATATCACAACTTACACCAGGACATCCTTGAGCGCTAACTGCTTCCAAACATACTTCATAAAATCCAGCATCAGGGAAAGTATAAGTTGGATTGATTACATTACTAGAATCTTGCGCCCCATTTGTATCAAAAATCCAATTATAAGTATTAACTCCAGAAGTTTGATTTTGGAAGATTATTGTTGGACTTAAAACAGTTGTAGGTTGTGGTCCAAATATAAATTCAGGATTGGGATAATCGTAAACACAAATATAATCTTGAACTGTACTTGAACTTTGACAACCTTCTGGAGTGATAATATCTAAAGTAACATCCCAACATCCAGGATTTTCAAACGAATAGTTTACTATATCACAATCTGTTGACGCTCCTCCATCACCAAAAGACCAAAAACATTGAGAACCAGCAGGCACATTATTTTCTGTAAATGAAACAGCAACAGGAGCACATCCATCTAAGTTATCAGCATTGAAAGATATACTTGGAATTGTATTTACAGTGATAGTTACATCAGCTGTAATATCTGGTGTTTCACAATTGTCTGAAAGTGTAACAGTATAAGTAGTCGTAAAATTGGGTGATACTGTTTGTGTCTGCCCTACTCCAACTCCTTGATTCCAAGTATATGTGTAAGGTCCACCATTTCCACCTCCACCTACAGCAGTAATTTGTGCACTTTCACCTTCGCAAAGTGATTGATCACTCAATGCTACTAAATTAAGTGCAGGATGTAAGTCTATAGTTACACATGAATTAGGCGAACTACATCCATTAGCATCAGTAGCTACAACACAATAAGTTTGAGAGTTAACAGGACTCACGTTAATATTTTGTGTATTGCCTCCATTATCCCAAGTGAAAGTATAACCGCCTACACCTCCACTTGCCACAGAGGTTAAATTGGCTGTTCCTCCTATACAAATAGTTGTACTACCGTTTGCTTGTATTTGAACTGGTGAAGGTCCTGTAATTACGACAGGTTCACTTGCAGAACAACCATTTGCATCTTGAGTGTATACTGTATAATTTCCTGCACAAAGATTTGAAAACACATTGCTAGCTCCAAATGTAACTCCGTCTAAACTAAATGAAGTACCTCCAGTAGCACTAACAGTAAGTGAACCTGTACAGTCTCCACCACATAGTTCATTTACTATGTCAACATTATCAATAGTAACTGCTGTTGGAGCTCCTACAAGAATTCCATTTGTATCTAGGGTACAACCATTGCCATCAGTAATACTTAAATTATATGTACCTGCACATAGATTAGTTACTAAAGGAACATTTCCTCCAACAGCTGGAGACCAAGAGTAATTATAAGTTCCAGGACCAGTTCCTCCGGCAGGAATAGAATTCATCACTCCATTACACTGTCCAAAACAAGTAGCATCAGTAATACCTATTGTTACAGACAAAGGATTAGGTTGTGATAAAATAATTTGAGAAGTACTTGTACATCCATTAGCATCTGTTACAAGAATATCGTAAGTTCCAGAACACAAGTTTGTGAAAACATTGCTGATACTAGTAGTTACTCCATTATCTATACTGTACTGATAATTCGTAGTTCCTCCAGAAGCTGTTATTTCAATTTCTCCATCACATTGATTATTACAAACTAAATCAACTGGAGTCGTATTATGACTAAGTGCATCTGGTTCTACAAGTGTAATTGTTCCTGAAACTTCACAATTCAAATTATCAGCAACAACAATATCATAATCACCCGCACATAAATTAGTAAAAGTATTCAACCCTTGAAAAGTTATCCCATTATCAATACTAAATTGAGTCGCACCTGTTGCATTAATTGAAATAGAACCATCACAAACAGCATTACAGTTTAAATCATTTCCATTAATTGCATCTAAAGTTGGCCCCCCTAAATCTTGAACATTTATCGTTCCAGTTGCAGTACATTGAATACCATCTTCAATAACAACATTATACGTTCCTGATGCAAGACCAGTATATCCTCCAGTTGCTTGAGTTGTAACTCCGTTATCTATACTATAAGAATAAGGAGCAATTCCACTATTTGCAGTTAGAGTTATTTCACCATCAGCATTTCCACATGTAGAATTCACAACAGTTTGATTGAATTGCAGATTAGAGAATTGAACTACCACTTGATCTGAAGAAGTACATCCTACTCCTGTAGATTCTGTCCAAGTGAAGGTATAACTTCCAGCTGCTGGAACTGTAACGTTTGATGTTGGACTATTTGCATTAGAGAAAACAACTCCAGGACCACCAGTCCAAGTTCCAGTTCCGTATGAAGGATTGGCAGCAAGGCTATAGGTCAATGAACATTCAGTTGCATCTGTTCCTGCATCGGCAACTGGTGTTGCAACGAATGGCCCACTTGAAATAGTAATTGGACATCCATTTGCATCAATTACATCAAAAGAATACATATCACCATTTTGCAAACCACTTATTACAATTGTAGCATTATGTGTAGCAGTTGTATTGTCGAAAGATGCAGTTGTAGGTGTTAAATTCGAAACAGTGAAGTTAGACCCGTCTATTTCTGGTTGCCCACCAAGCAAAGTAAAAGTAGCAGTTCCAGCATCACAGTCAGTAGTTTCTGTAAAAGTTATTTCTGGTAAATACTGAACAGCAATAGGAGCACCCATAGCATAACAGTTGTCTCCTCCGTTTAAAGAAATAGCATAGATACCATCTACTATACTATACATTGTAATTGGAACATAATATACAATATTATCATTATATGTACCTACATATGGAGGTCCACCTAAAGTATTATTATCAGTTATATCATCTCCAAAAGCCGCTACACCAATAATACAAGGGTCTACCCACCCATTTGCATCAACTAAATCATTTGGAGGGAAAACTGTAGGAGGACAAGAATAAATAATATAAGCCAAACCAGGATCATATGTAACTCCTGCAATATTTTCATCAGCAGGTGCTGTATAATCAAGGTTTGAATTAATATCCACTTGATCTCCAAAACACAAAACATAATCAGTTTGTCCATCTCCAGTAGCGGTAGTAGTAAATGAACCAATGGCAGCAGAACATTGACATCCTGCAGGGTTATTGTAGTTAGGTGATGTTATATCACAAGTTGGTTCCGCATCAAAATATGCAGTGACATTACAGTTTGGAGTTCCATCTGCAGGAATAGAACCAATTGTAAAAGCTTGTGGACTAGTAAAAGGAGCAGGGAATGATACTGAATTTCCATTACAATCTTCAATTATTAAATTTCCTGTTGTAGGGGCACTTTGAAATTCAACTGTTCCATTGATTTCAAATGTATCATCAGAAGGATTACATGCTCCAATTGTAATATCAAATAAAGAGAAGAAACAGT